>NZ_JBPEHH010000051.1:0-31033 GCF_054177595.1 Haladaptatus ordinarius
AGAGCGAAGTCAGCAGCGATGTAATTGCATCCGGGGAGAGTCTCATACAACCTCCCCTTCGCTCTACGAGTTCAGGTAGCCGTCGGCTTGCGATTTAGCCTCTTAACCGAATACGAATGGTCGCCCCCGTTTCGCGGACGATAACGTTCAAAGACCTCTCGACGGAGTACTTCGGTCTGAGTCCAATTCCCCGCGACTGGTACGTCGAAAAGCGCCGCACCATCAACGACCTCGGGAAGAGTCAGAGCCGTCAGGGCGTACTCGAAGCCCTCGGCGAGTACCTGACCGAGCACGCGCCCGGCAACCTCGTCGTCATCGACTCGCTCACCGACCTCATCTCACTGCCCGACGAACAGGTCGACTGGAACGAAGTGACCATGCTCCTCAAAGGGATGAAAAAAGCGTCGCAGGCGTGGGATGGGCTCATCCTCGTGTTGGTCAACCAGGAGAGTCTCACCGACATCCAGGACGACGGACTGGACATCAGCAACGTCCGCAAGATACGGTAGCACGTCGGGCGACGGGCGGCGAGTGCGTGAGCGGCCTTTCGACCGACTGAAACGACACTGTTCGGAGCGAAAGGACTCTGCTCGTCCTGTCAAGAATCTTTGTCGTCGATAAAAATCGTGTTCGTGTGGAGCCGAAACGTTAAGTCAACACTGTGAGGAGTGGGCGTACATCCGATGGCGAGTGAAGATACTGGTAGAGCACACTCAGCATAACTCCCGCAGGCGGTAGACCGGTGGCTGGACGAGAAAGCAGACGAACTCGGCGTCTCCCGAGAGCGACTGCTCTCCGAACTGCTCGCCGCCCATCGCGCCATCGACGAAGACGACGTAATCGATTCCGAACTCGACGCGCTGCGCGAGGAGTTCGGAGACAAACTGACCGACGACCGACGTGCGCGAGCGCATCGTACAGGTCAAACTGGAGACGGACGAGAAAGCTCTCGCCGACCACGACCACCCCGACCTCCGGGCGAAACTGGCGGAATTGGAGGCGTTGAAACAGGCGGTGACCGAACTCGACAGGCTCGGCGAACTCGTCACAGCGAACCGCGAGCGCATGGATTCCGGATTCGAGAACTTCGAATCGGTGCTCGATTATCTCACCGAGACGACCGACGAACTGGACGACAGACTCGACGTGACTGGACGACAGACTCGACGTGCTTGCTCGTGCGCTCGTGTCCATCCGCGACCAGACGCGAACGCTCGCGGCACAAAACGCCGAGCGGGCGGCCACTGCGGAACTCGCCCGGACTGCCAATCATCACGGCATCAAGAGTGCCAAATGTGGCGAGTGCGGAACGAGCGTGACCATCGCACTTCTCACCGAACCGTCGTGTCCCCACTGTGGAGTGACAGTCAATGACGTCGAACCCAAGCGCGGATTCTTCGGTTCGAACACGCTCGTCGTCGGTGCCGTCCCCGCACTGGAGGGCGAAACCCTCAACCCCGAGGTGGACGACTGACTAGACGAGGTGGTAAACGAATGACCGACGACGGGGACGAGCGACGCTCTGCCGAGCAGCAGGATGAACCGCTGGCCGACCTCGCCGCCGAGGTAGAGACGCGTCGGAACCGCGACAGGGAAGCGTTCGAGGACGCCTTCACCGAGGTCGATGTCGAGGACGTCGACGCGGACGACCTCTGGCACGACCTGCTGGCCGAAGACAGCGGCGAACTGGTCGTCGCCGCCCCCCGCGAGGAGAGTGCGAACGACCGCGACGTGCGCACCATCCCGAAGAGCACCTGCCACAGTTGTCCGCACTTCGGCGACCCGCCGAAGCTCGATTGCACCCACGACGGAACCGACATCGTGGCGATGGTCGATACCGAGCACTTCCGCGTCGCCGACTGTCCGATGGTCGTCGACGACGTCGAGCCACTCGACGAATGAACGGTTTCACCGAGACGGCCCTGTCGCTGGTCGACCAGTACGGGTTTTTCGCCGTATTCGTGTTCGCGTTTCTGGAGTCATCGATGCTGTTTCCGTTCTTGCCGAGCGAGCTCGTCGTCCCGTCGGCGGCGGGCTTGCTCATCGATAGCCCGCTCGGGTTCGCGCTGTTCGTGTTCTCGATGACGCTCGGAACGACGGTCGGCGCGCTCGTCCCCTACGTCGTTGGGCGCGAGGGCAACGACGCGCTCGACCGCTACGGGCGATACCTCCACGTCTCCGAGGACGACACGGACCGGGCGAGACGGTGGTTCAAACGGTGGGGCGAACACTCGGTGCTCTGGGGCCGATTCCTGCCGGTGCTCCGCTCGGTCATCTCGATTCCCGCCGGGTTCGCCGAGATGCGGCTTCGAAGATTCGTCGTCTTCACGACGGTCGGGGCGTTCTCGTTCAACGCGACGGTCGCCGGCCTGGTGTACGTCGGCCGCGACGACCTGCTCCACCTGCTCTCGTTATGAGTCGCTCCCGCCCCACGAGTCGTCCCCGACCCAGCAGTTGAATTCCACGACCATCTCGTCCGTCTCCTCGCCGTCGTAGGAGACGACCCGAAACTGGCCGTGCGTCGGGCGTGGCCCGAGATGCTGTACGTACGTCCGGCGGTCGTCGGTCGGAATCTCGTGTTCGAGTTCGCCGGACGAGTCGTACACCCGCAGTCTGTCGGTCGATTCCGGAGCGCCGTCGACGAGGTGGATGCGGAGCTGTGCATCGTCACCGTCGGGGACGACCATCACCGTCTGGAGGACGTCGGGGTCGCCGTGGCTGACCACGGCGGTCT
Organism: Haladaptatus ordinarius; assembly: GCF_054177595.1. Taxonomy (NCBI): domain Archaea; kingdom Methanobacteriati; phylum Methanobacteriota; class Halobacteria; order Halobacteriales; family Haladaptataceae; genus Haladaptatus; species Haladaptatus ordinarius. The sequence goes on from NZ_JBPEHH010000051.1 coordinate 2,735, forward strand.
CGCAGTCGGCACTGGAGGATTCCGCCTGTCCGGAACAGCCGGCGATCGCGGTGGTCGCGAGGGCCGTCCCTGCGGCGAGCATCGCTCGTCTCGATAGCGGGGAGGAGCGGGGAGTCATATCGCGAATGACACGACAGCGGCGAATAAGTCTTCTGTGAGGCTGTTACGTGGCGCTTTTGAGGCTGGACCCGTAACTCGTGGTATGCAATTTTGCGACGAGTGCGGTTCCATGATGAAGTCAATGGGGTCGAAGATGGTCTGTACGAACGACGACTGTCAGGCGACGACTGCCAAGGACGAAGAGCGCGCGAAGCAGTTCGTCTCCACCGAAGAACAGGGCGATTCGGCGGTCATCGAAACCGAAGAGGGGGCCGATTTCGAGGGCAAACCCACCGCGAACGACGTGACCTGCGACAAGTGCGGCCACGGCGAGGCGTGGTACACCATCAAACAGACCGCCTCCGCGGACGAACCGCCGACGCGATTTTTCAAGTGCAAGGAGTGTGGCTATCGCTGGCGCGAGTACAACTGACTGCTCTCGAACGCAGTCTCGACCAGTAGAGTTCGGAGAGGCGTCTCACCCCTCGATGTCGGCACCACAGACCGGACAGACGTGACTCCCGGTGCCGTCGTCTTTCGTCCCTGTCCAACCGCACTCCGGACACATCAGGTGGTTCGCCATCCGATTCGACCACTCGACTCCGGCCAGTTAACGCTACTCCCCGGACCGACGACGCTCGCCCATCACTACCGTCACACCGCCCACTCGTCCAGCACCGACGGCGATACGTGCAGATTTTGACCCCAGTCCGACGTTTTACGTACGGCAACGACGACTAGCTGGTATGCGATTACACACCAGAGACGTGCGACAGGACGTGCGCGAACTCGCCGCCCTGTTGGGGGACGTCCTCTCGCACCACGGCTCGGCCGAGGCGTTCGAGACGGTCGAAACCCTGCGGACGGGAGCCATCGACTACCGTCGCGGGGACGCCGACTCCCGTGACCCGCTCCGAGAGGAGATAAGCGACCTCTCGCCCGAGCGTGCCGGCCACGTCGCGCGAGCGTTCGCGACCTACTTCGAACTCATCAACCTCGCCGAGGAACGCCAGCGCGTCCGGGCTATCCGTGAGGGAACGCAAGCGGGAACGCTGGAGGATAGCCTCCGCTCGACGACGGAGACGCTCGTCGACGAGGACGCCGACTCGGAAACCGTAGCGCGCGTGTTGGAGGACGTGAACGTCGTTCCAACGTTCACCGCACACCCGACCGAGGCCCGCAGGAAGACGGTGAAAGCGAAACTCCGGTCGGTCGCGTTCCTGCTCGAAGAACTGGACGAACACCGTCTCACCGACCGCGAGCGCGAGCGCATCGACCGACGACTGGAGAGCGAAATTATCGGTCTCTGGGAGACGCGACAGGTGCGAAAGCGCCGTCCCGAAGTCGCGGACGAAGCGCGGAACGTCCTCTGGTACCTGGAGAACGTCCTCTTCGACGTCGTCGGCGACGTGTACGACGAACTCGACCGCACCGTCGGCGCGGAGTTCGACGTCGAGGTGCCCGAACTGTTCGGCTTTCGGTCGTGGGCCGGAAGCGACCGGGACGGCAATCCACACGTCACGCCCGAGGTGACGGCGGAGACGCTCGACCGCCAACACGACGTCGTGCTGTCGCGCTACCGTGACGAACTGAAACGTCTCTCGGGCGTGCTCAGTCAGGACGGCGACCGCGTCGAGACGAGCGGTCGGTTCGACGCGAGTTTAGAGAGCGACCGAGAGCAGTTTCCCACCATCGCCGAACGAGCGGGAGACCGCTATCCGGACGAACCCTACCGCCAGAAACTGGCGCTGATGCGCGAGCGAATCGACCGCGTCGGCGACGTCCGCCCCGGTGGTTACGACGACGCCGACGAACTGCTGGGCGACGTCGACGCGATTCTCGACAGCCTCCGGGCGAACGGCGGCGAGAGCATCGCCGAGGCGGAAGTCGAACCCCTCCGACGGCGCGTCGAGACGTTCGGGTTCACGCTCGCGTCGCTCGATTTGCGTGACCACCAGGAGAATCACACCAGCGCCATCGCCGAGGTGCTGGAACGCGAGGGCATCGACTACGAGTCGATGGACGAAGCCGAGCGCGTCGAGTTGCTCACCGAGGCGATACTGCAGGACGAGCGGCTCGTCGACTTCGACACGACCGGCCTTTCGGACACCACAGCCCGCGTGCTGACGCTCTTCTCGAAGACCGCCGACTGGCAGCGAGAGTACGGACAGAAGGCCATCGACACCTACTGCATCAGCATGACCGAAGAGGCAAGCCACGTCCTCGAAGTGCTCTTTCTCGCCGACCAGGCCGGCATCGTCGACCTGCCGGGCTACTCCGGACTGGACGTGGTCCCGCTGCTCGAAACCGAGTACGCCCTCTCGGGTGCCCGGCGCATCGTCGGAACGCTGTTCGAAAACGACGCCTACGCCGCCGCACTCGACGCACGCGATGGGGTTCAGGAGATAATGCTCGGGTACTCCGATTCGAACAAGGAGAACGGCTTTCTCGCCGCGAACTGGAGCCTCTATCGCAACCAGAAGCGCCTCGCCAGCATCGGGGACGACTACGACGTGACCCTCCGACTGTTCCACGGACGCGGCGGGTCCATCTCTCGCGGTGGCGGTCCGATGAACGAAGCCCTCCTGGCGCTCCCACGGGAGACCGTCTCCGGACAGGTGAAGTTCACCGAGCAGGGCGAGGCCATCGCCGAGAAGTACGCCAACCCCGCCATCGCGGAGCGCAACGTCGAGCAGATGCTGGACGCCCAGATTCGCGCTCGATACGACGTGTACCGGACCGACGACGAAACCCTCCCCGACGAGTGGGCCGAGGTCATGGACGTCGCCGCGGACGCCGCACGGGAAGAGTACCGCGACCTGCTCGAAACCGATGGGTTCGTCGCCTACTTTGAGGAGACCACGCCGATTCGGGTCATCGAAGACCTCAACCTCGGGTCGCGACCCGCCTCGCGGTCGGGCGAGCGCACCGTCGAAGACCTCAGGGCGATTCCGTGGGTGTTCTCGTGGACGCAATCGCGCTGTATCCTGCCGGGATGGTTCGCTCTCGCGGCGGGCCTCGACGCCTATCTGGAGGACGGCGACCTCGACACGCTCCGCGAGATGTACGACGAGTGGCCGTTCTTCAGAACCACGCTTGACAACGCGGCGATGGCGCTCGCCCGTACCGACCTGGAGATCACGGCAGAGTACGCGACGCTCGCCTCGGACGACCTGCGTGCGGAGTTCTTCCCGCGGTTGCAGGCGGAGTACGACCGCTGTGTCGAGTTGGTCTCCGAAATCACGGGACGCAGTGGGCTCCTCACCCGCGACTGGCTCCGCGAAAGCCTCTCGCGTCGAAATCCGTACGTCGACCCGCTGAACCTCCTGCAAGTGCAACTGCTCCGTCAGTCACACCTCACCGAGACGGAACGCCGCGCGCTCAGACTGACGGTGACCGGGGTCGCCGCCGGGATGAAAAACACTGGATAGCGACCGCCGAGGGTTCACAATAAAGACTACGGACGTTCACGTCGCGTGACTGTCTGGGAAACGATGACAGAACTCAACAGGCGCAGATTTCTCAGACGGGCGGGGAGTTCGTTCGGACTCGTTGGCGCTGTCGGAGTGGGGAGCGCGAACCAACTCAACCGGCTGAACCGGCGGATGGTGTTCGAAGACCCGCCCGAGCTATCCGAGGAGTATCTGAACCGCATCGTCATCGTCACGGACAAGTCGGAACCCGACACGAACGTCCCGTCCGTCGACGGATGCGGGTTCGGCGACCCGTGGCCGCCGGAGACGGTGGACGTGTTCGACGGACTGGTCGTGGAGTGGCGGAACAGAGATACGGCACGGTTTCTCGGTACCGACAGGCGGGTTCAGGCGCAGAAACTCGTCCGTCGCGACCTCTACGTCGAACGCCGCGACCCGGCGGTCGAAATCGGGACGCCGTTCGTCGTCAACAACGTCGTTCGGTGCCCGGGCGGGTTGGTCGGCGTCGAAGCGAATCAGGTTCCGGGGATTCGAATCGAGACGGAGTCGGGGAACGAAGGTGACGTGGAGTGATTCCATCGCCTTCCTGAAAATACTTAACACATTATATGACAAGCAGTGTATGAAACGTCGTCGCCTGCTTTCGCTCTCCGCGCTCGCGCTCTCCGGCTGTGCGAGTACCGCCATCGACGGAGACGAGGCGGGACCGACGTCCCCGACGCAAACGACGACAAGCACGACCGAAACGGCCACTCCGACCGGGACGCCGACCAAGACTCTCGCCGACGAGTCGGTCGAACGACTCGGGGTCGAGTCGATTACGACGCGTGACGGACTGACGCTCACCGTCTCGGACTGCTGGGTGCAACACTCGATTATCTACGCGAACGTCCCGGACGCACTGACCGTCGCTTCGCACGAAGGCACCCAGTTCGTCTTCGCGCTCGTCTCGGCGGACAACGACCTGCCGCCACCTCGCTCCGAGTTCGCCGTCTCGCTCGGCGGGACGGACTACTGGGCGAAATCGGAGTTCGAGGGAGAACTCCTCGAATCGGTCGATTCCGACCGCGACGTAGATTACTATCAGACGCGAGACGAAGACTGGGAGAGCTACGGTCACGGCTGGTTGCTGTTCGAGATTCCCGACGACCCCCGGGGCGAGATGACGATTCGGTGGCACGGCCACGACGCCGACGCATCGTGGTCGCTGACCGACGAACGGGTGGCCGCGCTCACCGCACCGCGACCGCAGTTCGAGGTCGTGGAGTTCGACGCCCCCGAACGCGTCGTCTCCACTCCGTTCGAACTGAGCCTGACGGTTCGGAACGTCGGGGAGGGAGACGGCGTGTTTCGGGGCGTGTTGAACCAGCGTGGCGTCGCGGTGCTTGCGTGGTTCACGTTGCCCGTGCCCGCCGGAGAAACCCGAACGTGGCGGTACGACTATCGCCACGACGCGGAACGGTTGGCACTCCACTGGGACGGTGGCGTCGTCGAACGGAACGTAGAAATCGAGTCGTGAGCCTCGGACGACGGAGACGTCGAACCCTGGCGGCGACTCGAACTCCGAAACCGGGTGACCTTTCAGCACGCACCTCCGACCCGTGAGTGTGAGCGCCGACACCCCGGTTCGCGTCGAAGTGCATCCGGGTCGGGAGGCGGTCGTGGAGTTCAACCCCGACCTCACGTTCGAGTGCGTCGATAGCTGTACGTGGTGCTGTCACCACGGGGTCTTGCTGTACGACCGCGAGTTCTTCGAACTCGGCGAGCGAGCGAACTTAGACGAGGCGACCACGCGGTTCCGCGGCGAGGATTTCGTCCGACGCGAGGAGAAAGGCCACGAACACACCGCCGAGGACGGCCAGGCCTGTCACTTCCTGCGGGAGGACGGTCTCTGTGAACTCCACGCCGAACACGACTGGAAACCGGCACGCTGTTCGGTCTATCCCCTCTCGGTTCGCCGCGAGGAAGGCGAGATACACGTCGACATCCGGGACTCGGCGGGCGACCACTGCGAGGGGATGAACGTGAGCGACCGCAGGATAGTGGACAATCTCGACGCCTTTCTACCGGAGTATCTCTGGGAGTTGGAGAATCCAGACTCGACCCGAGAGCTCTAATCGCCGTCGGTGAGAGCGTCCTCGCGGAGTTCTCGTCCGCGTTCCGTCTCGATATCGAGTTCCGGTACCGGCGTCGGTTCGCCGTCGTCGTCCACCGCGACGTAGACGAAGTACGATTCGGTGGTCCGTTCGCGTTCCCCCGTCCGGGGTTCCTCGCGGAACGCGCGGAGTCGGACTCTCACGCTCGTCCGTCCGGCGTCGTAGACGTAGGATTCGATGACCGTCGTGTCGCCCACCGGGATGGGGCGCTGGAAGTCCATGTGGTCGACGCTGGCGGTGACACAGGTTTCGCCCGCGAAGCGCATCGCCGACATCGCGCCGATTTCGTCCATCCACTTCATCACGATACCGCCGTGGGCCGTCTCGTAGTTGTTCGCGTGATTCGGTTGGACGCGTTCTCGATTCTCGATGTACGTATCCAGCAGCGTCGGCATGGGGAAGGCTACTGCTGGCGGGCGAATAGTCCTTGTGTCGGTCGACGAATCGTCGTCGAACCGCGCTCACGGACTGGCGATGGTCATCCACGCGACGAAGACGACTATCCCACCCAGGGCCGTGCTGGCGACAGCGTGCGTGCGGAGTTCGTCGAGGAGGTGGTGGGCGTGGTCGGAGAGTTGCGCCACCTCGTACACCTCGCCGCCGAGTTCACAGCGCGGGAGGAAGTCCATCGCCACGTGGAGGAAGACGCCCGACGCGAACCCGAAGACGAGACCGTTCACCGCACCACTGGATGGCAGTTCGAGGAGCGCCGAAAGCATGGCCGTGATGCCGACGCCAGCAGAAGGCAAGAGCAAGATGGACGGCGGTTTCCCCTCACGCTGGAGGCGGTGGGCCGCGGCGTACCCCGCGGGCCCCTTGTGCGAGACGATGGCGAGTCCGAGCAAGAGACCGATGTCCGCGTTCCCGTAGACGAGTCCGATGATGGCCCCCGCCGCGAACGAGTGAGCGGTCAGTTCGACGGCGGCGTGGTCGAAGGGCACGTCCATGTGCATCGCTCGGTGGCCGATCGTGTGTGCCGCGAAGCCGGTGAGGACACCGAACGCGATTCCAAACCCGCCGAACTGCGGATGGTGGGCGATAGCCTGCGGGACGAGGAAGACGGCGGCGCTGGTTATCATCGCTCCGCTCGCGAGGCCGAACGCCCAGACGAGTTTCTTCGCGTGCGTGGACTCGCCCGCCCGCGCCCCGAGCACGGTGCCCCCCGCCATCGCGCCGAACGCGGCCCACGCGATGACGAGCACCTTCTCCAGACCGGCGGCCACCGTGAACCACGAGAGGACGACGAGTGTGACGAACCCGGCGAGTCCCAGCCGAGATAGTCGTGACATGGTTATTAATCCGACTGCGTTTGTTATTAAACCCGTCGTTTCTCGGCCACAAAACTATTTTCCAGTGACAGACTCGCCACGAGTGGCTGATTCGGTGTCCATGCGCGTACTCCAGTTCACGTGGCGAGACTGTCTGTTCGTCCACTGGCCAGTCGAATACGACGCCCTCCGAACCGTCGTCCCCGATTCGCTGGCGCTCGATAGCTACGACGGACGGGTGTGGGTCAGCGTTCTCGCTTCGACTGTCGAAAACGCCAGACCACCAGGAGTGCCGCCACAGTTCGGGATGACGTTCCCGCAGGTCAACTTCCGAACCTACGTCCGACTCGGCCAGACGCAGGGCGTCTACTTTCTGAGTCTCGACACCGCCAGTCGGTTGGCGACTCGGGTCGCGCGGTCGCTCTATCGACTACCGTACTACCACGCGACCATCGCCACGAATCTCGGCGACTCACGCCGCGTTCGCAGTCAACGCGTTCACGCCGACGCACCCCCCGCAGAGTTCGAGGCGACCTACCGACCACAGGGGTCCGCGACCACGCCGGAATCGGAGTCGCTCTCGTCGTTTCTCGCGGAGCGATATCGGCTGTTCGTCCCCCGAGACGAACTCCTCACCGCTCGCGTCGAGCACGACCCGTGGTATCTCTACGACGTGTCGACGGAGGTCGCCGCGGATTCGCTGTTCGAGGCGGTCGGCCTGCCTGCGCCGGCCGAAGAACCGCGCGCGCGGTACTGTCCACGCATGGCGTTTCGCGTTCACGCCCCGAAACGACTGGCTGACTGACGGAGATCGCCGACCGGACGAGACAGCGAAGCCAGTTTTTCGACGAGAAGTGCCGTGCGAGTGGCGTGTGGCGACGTCGGTACCACCGTGAAACCCCTCACACGAAGCGGTTGTGCCCGCCCACGTCTGGCCGATGGTTCTTCGACGACAGCACGGTGACGGCCGAAAGAGGGAAAACCCGGCCTCAGACGGGCAGGAGATTGAAATTCACGGAGGTAGAGAAGAAGGTCATGGGGGTTTGTGACATCTGCGAAACACGGAAGTCGAACGGAACGAAACTGGTCGGCCGCACAGGCGAACTGTGGGTGTGTCGGGGGTGTATGATGCGAGCGGTGACCGGCAAGAAAGAGGAACTGTCGTTCATGGACTGGTGAGTCGGGGAACCATCGATTCTGTGGGTCCGTACGGCACCGAGACGATGCGCATCGGGGGAGTACCGGTCGCGGCTCCGAGCGAGTGCGCCGAGTTTTATGTCGCTGCTCGTCGTTGTGAAACCCGATGACGAACACACGGGCACGCGGACTATCACGTCTGCGCTACGCGAAAAACGACGCCGACTTCGAGAGCGATGGGACGCGATGTGCTGGGTGGCTCTACACGCCAGAAGGCGTCTCGAATCCGCCCGTCGTCGTGATGGCGCACGGATTCGCCGGGGAGCGAACGTTCGGCCTGCCGGACATCGCCGAGCAGTTCGTCGCCAACGAGTACGCCGTCTTCCTCTTCGACTATCGGAACTTCGGGGACAGCGACGGCGAGCCGAGAAACCTCGTGAACCCCGCTCGACACGTCGCCGACTGGGAGGCGGCTATCGACCACGTCAGGGGACTCGACGCCGTCGACCGCCGCCGTATCGCACTCTGGGGGACGTCGTACAGCGGTGGGCACGTCATAGAGGCCGCAGCGGGCGACCACCGACTCTCTGCGGTCGTCGCGCAGGTCCCGTTCGTGGACGGTCGGGTAGTAGCCCGCGAGGCAGGCCTCAAGAAACTCCTCCGCGGAACGGTCGCCGGAGTCCGTGACCTCATCCGAAAGTACACGTTCAGAAGCCCACACACGGTGCCCGTCGTGGGCGACCCGGACGAGTTCGCCGTGATGAACACGCCGGGCGCGAAGGCGGGCATGCTCCACCTCGTCCCCGACCCGCCGGTGTGGGAAAACGAGATACCGGCGCGAGCGTTTCTCGACATTCCGTTCTATCGCCCCGTTTCGGCCATCGAATCGGTTCCCTGTCCGCTCCTCCTGGTGGCTGGACGCGACGACGACATCGTTCCGTCATCGTCCGTCGAGGCGGCCGCAGAGCGCGCCGACGCCACGTACGTCGAACTCCCGGTAGGCCACTTCGACGTGTACGAGAGCGCGATGGAGGAGGTGCTGGGGTACGAGACGGCGTTCCTCGACCGGCACGTCGGCCGGTAGTCGTGTTCCGGACGGGGCGAACTGTCGAACTGCAATCGGCCTTCGTTCGGTTCGAACGCTCGTATATCGCCGAGGACGAACTGCCACGGTCGGAGGACGCGAGCGCCGCGACGAGTTAGCCGACGGCCCACACGAGGAGCCACGCCCCACCAGCGAGAACGGAGCCACCGACGAGAAGGAGGTAGTTCGCCACCGGGTCGTTCGCGGGCGTCACGTCGAGCGTGTAGTGTCGGGGGGAAACTGGCCAGAACGGGCGGATTCCCATCGGCGTGATGACGTCGGCGAGGAGGTGAGAGACGACCGCGAGCGTTCCGACGAACAGTCCGAATCCGGCGAACCACGGACCGCCGAGGAGGCCACCGACGACACCGGCGACGAGGCCGACGACGAGTGCGAAAGCGAGCGAGTGTGTCCCGCCACGGTGGCGGAGTCGGTCCGTCTTCGTATCGAGGTCGGGCAGCATCGCCAGCGCGAGGAGCACGCCCCCGCCGACGAGCGCGCGGTCGGTCAACCCGACCGCGACGAGGAGACAGCCGAACGGCGCGTAGAGGGCGAGCGCCACGCCGTAGTGGCCCGGTCGGTACATAGTTCCGACAGGGGCCGCAGGCGGTTAACCACGACGAAACGAGATGACGAGTCGGAGAGGGCAGAGCACGGGACGGAAGAGTGAGAGGGCAGAGCACGGGACGGAAGAGTGAGAGGGCAGAGCACGGGACGGAAGAGTGAGAGGGCAGAGCACGAGACGGAAACCGGTTTTACGCGCCCACGCTTTGCTTGCGACATGGACGAACTGACGGTAGTCGTCACCGGCGGGACGCGAGGAATCGGCGAGCAGGTCGCACGCGAGTTCGCAGACGGGGGCGCGAGCGTCGTCATCTGCGGGCGCGACGCGGACGATGTCAAGACGGTAGTCGCGGACATCGAAGACACGGGTGACGTGACCGGACTCCGGGCCGACGTGCGCGACGAGTTCGACGTCGAACGCCTGATGGAGACCGCTGCCAGATTCGGCGATACGGATGGCGTCGACGTGGTGGTGGCGAACGCGGGCGTCTACCACGGAACGCCCGGTGAGACGCCACTCGCGAGCGAGTCCTACGCCGCCTTCGACGACACGTTCCGAACGAACTGCCGAGGGGTGTACGCGACGATTCGAGAGTCACTCCCGCACCTCGCGGACGACGGACAGATACTGGTCCCCACCGGCGGAATCGGTCACCTCACGAAAGCAGGGTACGGTTCCTACGGAGTGTCGAAAGCCGGAGCAGAGGCGCTGGTTCGGGGGTTCTCTGCCGAACTCGACCAGACGGTCGTGGGCATCGACCCCGGCGTGGTCGCCACGGAGATGATGGACGGGGCCGGACGCGACCCGGCGGACGTCGCCGAACTGTTCGTTTGGGCCGCTACGGAGGCGACGGACGTGAACGGAGAACTCGTCGGGTTGAAACAGTGGCGGCAGGCGACGAAGTAGGTCGGATCGTGCGTCGAGCGGCGTCACGGTGACGTTCGGCGTCGAAAAACTACACCGTCGACCACGACGAGGGGCGAGCGTACCGACGCCAGAGCGGTTCGACTGACCGCTCGTCGGTTCTCTCCCTCACCCAATCGAATCCTCACCCTCGCCGTTCGAATCCTCACGGCGGAAGTCGCTCTAGCTCGGGGGTCGCCCCCGCACGTCCGGCGGCACCTTCCACCGCGACGCTTCGCGTCGTTCTGCGTTCGACGAACGCTGTATCGTACGAAGTGACGAGACGAACGAAGATTTTTGCTTCCGAATGTTGTACTCTGTGAGAATGGTGGGGGCACAGAGATTTCCGGAGGGAGTTCGATGGTTCGATTAGACGAGTGGTTCGTACGCGATTCGGAGACGAACGCCGCCTCGTCGGGGTTGCTGGTCGGTATCGTTCTCTCGTTCGCGCTAGCCGGTATCGTTTTCGAGCAGTTCGTGACGGCTGGGTTCGCCCTCGTCGTCGCGACGGTGTCACTCGTACCCGCGGTCCTCGCGCGGTCGTGGCGGAAGATGCTCCCGTTCCCGTTCGTGCTGGCCGCCGCCCTCCCGCTCGCAGTCGGCCTCTTCCGGCCCGACCTCGCCAGCGACTTCGTGGACGCACTCTCAATCGCGACGCTGGCGCTGCTCGTCGTGGTCGATTTGCATCTACTGACGGCGGTGCGAATGACGCCCTCGTTCGCCGTGCTTTTCGTAGTCATCACGACGATGGCCGTCGCCGGGTTCTGGGCGGTCGGTGCCGGATTCGCCCACGCCACGTGGGGAACGGCGTTCGTACAGACGAATCGGCAGTTGATGTACGTCTTCATCGCGGCAACTGCCGGAGGCCTCGTGGCCGGCGGCGTCTTCCGGTGGTACTTCCGGCGGCGTGAACGGGCCGACGCCCGATTCGTCGAGGAGGTAGAGTACACGTGAAACTCCGCGAGCACCTCCACCTCTCGAAGGGACGGCAGGCACAACTCGTCCGCGTGATGCAGGTCGGACTGGTCGGTATCTTCGTCGCCGGACTCTGGCAGAGGAACACCGGCATCGTAGTGAACGCGTTCGCCGGACTCGCCGTCACACAACTACCGGCGTTGCTCGAACGGGACTACGACATCACGATGGATGTCGGTCTCGTCCTCTGGATCACGACCGCGATGTTCTTACACGCGTTCGGTACGCTCCAGATTCCGGGTATCATCGACCTCAGTGCGTACAAGTCGGTGTGGTGGTGGGACCACATGACTCACGCGCTGTCGTCGTCGCTCGTGGCCGGGGCCGCCTACGCGACTGCGCGGGCACTCGACGAGCACACGGAGGGATTGAACCTCACGCCCCGGTTCATGTTCGTCTACCTCCTGTTGTTCGTCATGGCGTTCGGCGTCGTCTGGGAACTGGTAGAGTTTTTCACCAGCGAGTTCGCACGGCTACTCGGTATCGGCGGAATCCTCACGCAGTACGGACTGGACGATACGGTTCTCGACCTCTTCTACAGTACCGTGGGCGCGCTCGTCGTCGCCATCTGGGGGACGGCGTACCTCTCTGGCGTGACCAGACGACTCCTCGCGCAGTTGTCTTCGGACACCGCAGACCGGTGACGTTGCCAGTCCGTCTGGTTCCGATACGTCGATACCCCGATTTATACCCTCTGCCGTCGTATCGGACGGTATGGAACACGTCGAGTACGTCTACACCTTCGGCATGGACGAGACAGAGATCGAAGACAGACTTCGGGAGGCCGGGACCGGAATCCTCTCGCTCGCACGCGGTGACGACGCCTACGCCATCCCAGTCGGATGTCACTACGATGGCGAGCGGATGCTTCTCCGGTTCGCCGTCGAAGACAGTGGTGATAAGATGGACTACGTGGAGACGACCGACACCGCCTGTTTCGTGGTCTACGACGCGAACGGCGACGAGTCGTGGAGCGTCCTCATGACGGGAACGCTCCACCCGGTCGCCGAGTCGTTCGACGAGTCAGCGGTTAACGAGCTATTCCTGCCGCTTCGCGTGTTCGACGAGAACATCGACGACGTAGAGCCGAAGATATACGAACTCGAAATCGAGCACGTGACGGGACGGAAGACGTAGAACGACCAGAAACTAAAGACGACGTGAAATCGGCGAAGAGCTACTTTCGACCGCGTGCTGCGAGTTGATAGGGAGTACGGTCCGCATCCCCTCGACGAGAGATTCGATGTCGACGCTCTCGGCTCGGGTCGTTCGTTTCTCGACTGCTTCGTAGCGTTGGCGCCACTCGTCGATGAACCGTTCTTCGATACCGTGGTCTCGTATCGACTTCGTCACCCGTGCGATTGCCTCGTCGTCGTCCAGGTCGAGGTCGTTCGGCGAGATGATGCCGTGTTCCAGCGCGTAGACGATGGGACCCGCGGTGTAATCGCCCTCGTGGAGTTCGCGCTCCCACGTCGTCGTCCAGTTACCGATGCGGGCCATCGGTTGGAGTTCCCAGATGACCGACCGAACCGCAGAGAGGTCGGTGGGGACGAATGACGGAGAGAACATCAGGTCGATACCCGCGTACGGAAACATGAGCATGTTGTGAGGGTCGTAGTGTTGTATCCCCGCCATATTCGACAGTTCGATGTGGTCGTTGACGACACACGAGTAATCGATAGAGAGGAGGGTTTGGCGGAGGTCACATTCGAAGATATCTCGGTACTCGTCGTGTTTTGGGGCGGTTGCGACGCCTTCCTCGAAGACGTCCCAGACGCGCCGGATGAACCGAAGTTGCTCGGTGTCGACGCCGTCACGGTCGGGATGTATCCTCGTGGAACGAAACGGAATCTGACGCGCTTCTTCGAACGTCTCTCGGTCGTGGCCGACCTCCTCGAGGTCGTCGAGGAGGGTCACGAACATGGTGAGAATCGTCTTCTACGTCCGTGCCGTTGCGGCGAACTTCGGCGGAACAGACGACAGGGTAAACGACGGAAAGAGAGAGTATATCGACTGCCAGAGGTACCGGTCACGTTCGCCGGCGACGTCGTCGTACTCATCTGCCAGTTCGGCGACCGATTCTGGAAGTGTCGTCGCAGATATTTGTTCGAAACGCTGTGGAGGGTGTCGCAATTCGTCGATAGTGTCCTGGCGGGGCATCTCTCTATTTTTTGTTTCGATTAGATAATAAAAACATTTCTGCTACATCAGTTCCAAACAACTGGAAAGGTATTTAATGTTGCTAGCTGTAACGGTTGGGAACAGGGCGGTGGTTAATGACATGGGTAGTCCAGACCCGATGATATACAAAACGGCGTTTCGAGAGACGAAAAATCCGGCAATCATCACCGATGCGAACTTCGTCGTCACGGACGTGAACGAGGCCTGTGTCGAATTCACCGGCTAGCGCCGAGACGAGCTAATCGGCGATATCCCACTCGAACTGTTCAACCAACAGGAAGTGTACGAAGAGATGATTTCGGTGCTCGCCAGTGGCAATCCGTGGGTCGGGGGATTCGAGACGAAGACCAAGAACGGTCGAATAGTCCACGGTCGCGGGTCGTGCGTTCCGGTGGTCGTAGACGACCAGTTGCAGGGGTACGTTGGCTTTTTCACCGACCTCACCGAGCGCCGCCAGTACGAACAGAGTCTTCGAATCTTGAACCGCGTCCTCCGTCACAACTTGCGAAACGACGCGACCGTCATTCTCGGACACATCGACATCGTGGCCGACGAACTGGAGGACGAGCGGTTGCGTCAGTCGCTCTCTATCGCCCGAAAACACGTCGATTCGCTCATCCAGTGCGCCGAAACCGCCCGCAATCTGGACGAACTCCTCTCCGAACGAACGACGCCGTCGCTGTTTCCCGTCCGCCTCGGCGACGTACTCGAACAGGAGATCGACGCTGCCCGAGAGCGGTTTCCCGACGCCGAATTCGTCACCGAGTTCGACGAACGCGTCTACGTCGCTTCCGACGACGCCCTCGGAGTGGCGTTCGAATCCGTCCTCTCGAACGCGATCGAACACAACGATTCATCGGTGCCACGCGTGACCGTTTGGTTCGAGTACGATGAGTCGTCCGTCACCGTCGCGGTAGAAGACAACGGTCCCGGCGTCGCCGAAGACGAACACGACCTCATCTTCGGTCGCGAGGAGGTCAGTCAACTCCACCACGGACAGGGTCTCGACCTCTTTTTCGTCGACCGACTGATGGAGAAGTACGGTGGCGACATCTGGGTCGAAGACGGCGACGACGGAGCGATGTTCAAACTCCAGTTTCGGACGACGACGGCGAAAGACGACGAGAGTGGAGAGCGGTAAAGACGGTGGCCGGTGGCCGAATCCGTCCGCCGGAGAGATCAACTGCGATGGGCCTCCACCGCGTGTCGTCGCCCGTCGAGTCGCGTTTGGAGGTAGCCTTTCGACAGAACTTTAGTCTCATCTGATATATCGCGTCGTATGACCGATACGTACGACAAACTCGTCCGGGACCGAATCCCGGAGATCATCGTGGAGAACGGCGACCGACCGAGGACACACGTCGCGGAGGCTACAGAGTACGACCGGCGACTCGCCGAGAAACTGGACGAGGAAGTCACCGAGTTCCACGAGTCCGGCGACCAGGAGGAACTGGCCGACGTGCTCGAAGTGGTCTACGCGCTCGCCGCCCGTTCCGACGTTTCGCGCGACGATTTAGAGCAGTTGCGAGCCGAAAAAGCCGCCGAGCGCGGCGGCTTCGAGGACGGAATCGTGCTGGAAGCCGTCGAATAAAAACGGCATGCACAGGCAACCTCGGCGCAGTTACGGCTTCGGAGTGAACCGCCGGTATGTCGCTCACGACGTACACACTCGTCATCCGCGAAAACAAGACCGAGGAGGGACTGGTTGCAGAGTTACGTGGTGAAGGAATCATCGAGGATTCGACGAGAATCTCGTACAACGACTACGGTCTGACAGCGGTGCGAGAAGACTGGACGCCGAATGAACAACACATCGACGTCACCGCGGACGTTCGGACGATTCGACTCCAGACCGAGCGTAAAGGCGGGGAGTTTCAGTTCAGAGTGCTCGGCGACGGCGAGACACTCACCGAAGAGCGCGTGACCGACGACGACTGGAACGTCGTCTCGGTCGAGTGACGACGAGCGGCCGACGCAGAGTGTGCGAATCGTCAACGATAACTGTCGGTGGTACGATGTGAGAGCAGATGAGCTACGACGCCGTGTTGTTCGACAACGACGGGGTGCTGGTCGAACCGCCAGCGAGTTCCGTTCTCCGTGAGGCCGCCGTGGCCGCGTTCGACGAGTTCGACGCTGAGCCCGACCCCGACCACCTGAATGCCGTCGCTCGCAGTGTCACGCCCGACGACCTCCACCGGGTGTGTGGGGCCTACGGCATCGAGGTCGAAGAGTTCTGGCAGGCACGCGACGACGACGCCTCCGAGGCCCAACTGCGAGAGATAGAGGCGGGGAGAACCACCACCTACGACGACGTGGACGTGCTCGAATCGTTCGACCGACCGCTCGGCATCGTCAGTTCCAACCAGCACGCGACCATCCAGTTCATGCTCGACTACTTCGAGCTCGACCACCACTTCGAAACGTTCTACGGACGCCCCCCGACCATCGACGCCGTCCATCGAAAGAAGCCCGAACCGTACTACCTCGAACGGGCACTGGCCGATCTGGCGGTCGAAGACGCCCTGTTCGTCGGTGACAGTGAGAGCGACGTTCTGGCCGCAGACAACGCCGGACTCGACTCGGCGTTCATCCGACGCCCGCACCGCGCCGAATACGACCTCACTGCCGAACCGACCTACGAAATCGAGGGTCTCACCGGGATTCTTCCCCTTCTCGAATAGGAGCGTTCGGTCGAACGGCACGAAAGTCGTCTCATCGGCGACGACGCGTCCGAACGGCTGTTGCGAACGACCCAGAGTCCCGACAGCGATACCCGTCGGGATGGGTCTCGTGTCTGTATCGACTCGCTCGTGCGTTCGAAGATCCGCTTCAAATGTCGTTCATTCGCTGCTGGGACGACCGACCGCATCGCACACATTCCGTGACACGATACGGCTCGCGGGAGTATTCGGCGTTCTCCGCTTCGTCGCTCTCCGTGATTATCTCGACAGAGACGCGGTGTTGCGTCTTGCTGGTACAGTTTTCGCACTGTTCGACAGTCTCTCCGAGTTCTGGTTGTTTCGTTGACATCGTTGAAGTGGATATCGAATGGCTCGGTTTACAAGTACTAGCCGGAGCCGTCCTTCGTTACCTGATAGTCGTCCCCTTACCGCAATCGTCGTTGCAGTTGCGTTAGCAAGCCACTCTTCCGTGCCCTCGTTCCCACAGAATCCCGATACGAGGATGCGTACACCGTCGACTGCCTCGCACTCGGAACTGGCGGTTCGGTCGACGTGAGGACTCGAAGCCAGCCGGGAGCGGTGTCCCGATTCGAGCGAGGTGAGGATGTACGAGTGGCCCTCTCCCAGCGAGGGTCAGACTCCGGACCGGATCCGAAAATCGAGCACATCCGAGCGACATCGGTGACGAGACGTTCACCGCCACACCGATGGGGGTCGACGGTGAACCGGTCGGCCTGGACGGAACTGGAGGCGAGAGTTCGTGACCGAACTTCTCGACGGTCCGTGGACGACTGCTATCCAGCCGCAGAATCCGGTTCGCCGGTCGTCGGGGTTTCGATGGTCGTGGTCGACGTTTCGTCGGTAGCGGTTCCGGTCGTCGTCGTCTCGTTGACAGGAGCAGTCGTCGCAGTGGTCTCGTCCGTGGTAGTCGTCGCAATGGTCGTCGGTCCGGTCGTGACCGTCGAAGTGGTGGTATCGCTCGTCGTCACAGTCCCGTTCGGCGGGGCGGCCTGCTGGTTCCCCGTGACGGTGGCGGACGTCGTCGTCACGGTTCCGGCGGCGATGTTGCCGGAGCCGAGCGTTTCCGAGTCGGTGAACAGCCCCAGCGACGTGTTCACGGTGCTCGCTCCGAACACCAGGACGACCGCCAGCACGAGCACGAGGAGTTTGTTTCTCGTCCCGTTCATCGTCGCGTCCCCTCCACTTGTTCCGATTCGAACTCGTCGAGCGCCCGGTCCGTCTCGACGCCATCGTGGTTCGAGTCACTCGTCGCCGCCTTGGCGTGCGAGTACACCTCCGTAACGACGAGTAGTACGGAGGGGACGACGACGAACGCGAGGATGCCGAGTTTCGACTGAGCGAAGCGCATGAGATAGCCGAGATACGGGATGTGGAACCAGACCTGTCCGACGACTCGTTTCGCAGGAACCAGTCTGGGGTCTGGCTCCTCGTTCGCGTCGCCCTTCGTCCGGAACTGCAGACCGTCCTCGCGTTCGACGACTTCGACGACGCGGTGGGTCGTGCGACTCGGGCGACTGTCGGTCGTCTCGAACGTGATGATGTCACTCGCTTCGATAGACTGCACGGATATATCACGGACGACGACGTCGCCAGCCTTCATCGTTGGACTCATGCTCCCCGAGACGACCACGTAGCTCTGGTCCGCCCCGACCAGTTGCGGAAACACGACGATAGCCATCAGGGCGACTCCTGCGACGAGGACGGCCAGCACGCCGATGCGAACGGCCCGCCGCACCGACGGCGTCGAGTCGCTCATGCCGGTGGTCTCCCTTCTTGTCCGAGGCGGTTTTCGTGGTCGTGGTGTCTGTGTGCGAGCGCGGACACGACGAACAGCACCGTGACGACGAGTCCCCACGCGATGTCCGGGAGCAGATTGAAGGGAAACAACTCGAACCACGCGGTCGTGACGAGGGCGGCGGATAGTCCGCCGAGTCCGAGGTAGTAGCTACTCCAGGGAATCCCATTGTGGGGAACGATGTCCAGGTACACCTCTAGCTTCGTGGCGGCCTCCGTGAGTCGGACCTCGCCGGCGTTCGAATCGAACTCGACGATGCCGCCGTCGTCCATCTTCGGCAGATGGGACTGTCGAATTGCGGTGTAGACGCGCATCAGTTGTTTGTACGTGACCTCGTCGAACGAGACGTCGTTTTCCCACGCCGCGAGTCGTTTCGACAGTTCGTGGAGTGAGACGGGTCCGTCCTGCTGGAGGAGATAGTGCATGATGTGTCGCCGAAGCTGATTACTCAGCAACTGGAAGGCGACGTCCTGTGTGAGTTCGGTCGGCCCGTCGGCACCCAAAGAGGAGCGACTCTGCTGAACAGCCGTCGCGCTCATGGTTCGATACTGCCGTCTATTTCGTGATTGGATTTCTCGCTCATGTCTCTCACCCGATATCGTTAACGTACGACACACGGTCAAATATAGAATTTATAACATTTTTCCAGGTAACGCCCGACCGTTTTTCTCTCCATCCCAGAACGGCATCTACCGGCGACTGGACAATTCCAATCGGCTCATATCGAGCGTGAGCGGCTCGTTATCACCGGTGAAAAATAGCGCCCGGACGGCCAGAACACCCAATATACGCCGTATATCTGACTGAGGACTCATCCTGAGAAACCATTAGCGAACGTATACATATGGAGGTATCCGGCGAACGTCTGTTTGCCGTTCTCGGTTCCGAATGTCGGATTTCAGTGAACGAGGCGGCGACACAGGCACCGGGGACAGATCACGACTATGACAGACAAAAATTCGGCTTGACGCGACGCAAAGCACTGCTCGGTCTCGGCGGAATCGGCGCTGGTGCCGCGCTCGGCGGCGCGGGTACGATGGCGTTTCTGAACGACCCCGAGAGCATCGAGAACAACGTGGTGACGGCCGGGGAACTCGACCTGAGACTCGACTGGAAGACCTACTACAACGGACGGCGGGTCGTGGAAGGTGACGGCTTCACCCCCGTCCAGTTAGAGCCGACCGACACCGACGGACAGGCGATTCTGAAACTCGACGACGTGAAGCCGGGCGACACGTTCTGCATCACCACCAGCATCCACGTCTACAACAACCCGGCGTGGATATGGATGGCGACCAGCGTGACCGGCGACGAGGAAGGAACCAACACCGAACCGGAGATGGAGATGGACGAGTACGCCTACACGGACGATGGCGAACTCGACGATCTTCTCATGGTTCGGACGTTCTACGACGATTCTCTCGACTGTGAGTACAACGGGGACAAAGAGCGTGCAGTCAACAAGTGGCGGCGGGTCTCCGACTGGATGAGTGTCGCGGACCTCTCAAAGGGTGGAATCCTCCTCGATGGCGTGCGAAACGAGAAGATAAACTCCCGTGAAGACGGCGCGACCACGCCGTACTATCCGACCGACGAAAGCCAGACGATTCACCTGACTCCGTTCTTCCCGACGAAACAGGGTCTCGAAAACGAGATTCAGCGATGGTGGGGCGGTTCGCCATCGTCGAGTCTCACGGACGGTCAGTACGGAATACAGTACGTGACCTTCAGTTTCTACCTCCCGAAGGACGTCGGTAACGAAATTCAGGGCGATACGTTCGAACTGGGTCTGCACTTCTACGCTGAGCAAGCCCGCCACAACGGGTTCCCGAAGAGTCCCTGGAACGACTCCTTGCCGGAGTTCTCGGTCGATATCGTTCCCGGTGTCGGCTCACAGATTACGGGTCCCGGCTTCACCGGCGACGGTGACGAGGACTACTACATCAAGGGTGTGACTGGCCCGTAAGATGACTGCCGAGGTATCGAACGAGAGCCGGCTACGTCCCGGTGGTGTAGCTGTATGGCTTTCGAAGGCGTTCGCAACGGTCGGCCACGCGAAAGCGGCGGCCGTGGGTATCGATGCGGCGTCTCTGAACGAACGGGCCACACGCGAACGGCCATTCGGCCGGATGCGACGGCCCACGGCGGTTCGACTCCGTCGCTGGGTCATCCCACGGAGGGACCACTACGATGACTGACGAAAACACAGAACTATCGCGGCGGAAGATACTCGCGAGCATGGGCGTAATCGGCGTTGGAGCACTCGCCAGTGGTGCCGGGACGTACGCACTCCTCAACGACCCCGAATCGATAGCGGGTAACACCGTCAAGGCGGGGAACCTCGACCTCAAGGTCGAGTGGAACAAGTCCTACCACGGCAGCAAAGAGGAGAGCTACACCGACGTCTACCAACCACTGATGGACGATCCGGTGCTGGTCTTCGAACTCGGCGACGTCAAACCATGTAATTACGGCGAGGCGACCATCGGACTCCACGTCTACCACAATCCAGCGTGGGTGTTCATGCAGGCCAATCTGACCGGGAACGACGAGAACGGCCAGAACGAACCCGAAGAAGAGACCGAAGGGACGGACGAAGAGGGAGTGGGCGAACTCGCCGACAGCATCGTCGCTCGCCTGTGGTACGACGGGACAGACCAGGAAGAAGACGGCGGGGACAACATCTACGACCCGGAGACCGACGTAGAAATCGCATCGGGTCGTTGCGAGAGGTCCTGACGGCGATGGAAGACGGAATCCTGCTCGACAACCAGACCGACGGCGTAGGCGGGAGTGACGACGACGAAACGACGTGCGTCGAAGGGCCGAAAACCGACCGGGCACCGAACGGGGGTGAGACGATACTGGTCGGTTCCGGCACGGTCACCATCGAGAAGGTCCACTACGAGGACGACGAACCCGTCGGCTTTGACTGGACGAGCGACGGAGTGAGCATCTGTCAGGCGGTCGTCAAAGGCGCCCCCGACAGAGACCCCGAGCCGACACGCTACAAGTGTGGCACGTCGGGAACCGCGTACGCACCCGAAAACGACGGAAACCAGAACCGGACGTACTACGGCATCAGTCACTTCACGTTCTACTACTGCGAAGGTGGTGACGGCGGTGACGGCGAGTGCTGGCCGAACTCGACGACCCAGTACTTCGGCTTCTCGTGGGAACTGCACTGCGAGGTCGGCAACGAGGTCCAGGGAGACTCTCTGAGCTTCGACTTCGACTTCTACGCCGAGCAGTGTTGCCACAACGCAACCCCGACCAACCCGTTCGACGAGTGAGCCGCGTCAGTCCGCCTTTCGACGGCGATGGCGGGGCGAGACGCGCGAACTCCCCGGGCGTGGCCCCTAGTTTTTCGGGACTGGAGGCACAACGTACCGTCATGGGCTACACGTGGCAGTACTACGACCTCGTCCTGTTCGGCATCGCCGCCAGCATGTCCCTCGGTGCCGTCGTCGGCTTCGTGACGACGGTTTCCCTCCCGATAGCGGTCATCGCTGCTGGCATCGTCGCCAGTGGACTCATCGGTCACGGCCTGTTCGTCAACGGCCCCGTGGACGACCCTGCCGACTTGACCGACGAGGTCGATACGCTGAACGACGTCACCGTGATGAACTGAGGCGGCCACGTACTCGCTCTTCTCGCTTCAAATCTCTCCCGACGTTCGGTGGTCGTTTTCGTCTAAGCGACTTACCCAGCGTTCCGCGAAGTAAAATCATACCACCCTCGCATTCGTGGAAGACGGTGTGAGCCATCCGACCCTTCTGATGACACACCGAATCGCACCCGACACCGCCTCCGGCCTCCGTGATGCACTCGATGGACGACTTCCCGACGGGGCGCTCGTTCGTGCACGGACGGGCGACGAGACGGACGAGTTGCTCCCGGAAGCAGACGGGATGGTCACGGCGGGCCTCTCCGAGGAGATGCTCGACGCCGCCGAGAACCTCCAGTGGGTGCAGGTGCTGAGTGCGGGCGTCGACCACTACGACGTGGACGCGCTGCGAGCGCGCGACGTCGTCCTCACGAACGCCTCGGGCGTCCACGCCGAACCCATCGCCGAACAGGTGCTGTGGTACCTCCTGACCTTCGAACGACGACTTCACGTCGGCGTCCGCCAGCAGGAACGTGGCGTCTGGGAGCGCTTCGAGGGTGGCGAACTACGCGGCAAGACGCTCGGCATCGTCGGCGTCGGTGCCATCGGGACGCGCGTCGCCGAGGTGGGGGCCGGACTCGGGATGCGAGTCGTCGGCACCAAGCGCGACGTCACGGACGCGCCAGCGGTTCTCGACGACGTTTACCCCGCAGACGAGTACGCCGAGGTGCTCCGGCAGGCCGACTACGTCGTGCTCGCCTGTCCGCTGACCGACGAGACGCGCGGACTGGTCGGTTCTGAGGAGTTTCGACTCATGCCGAGCGACGCGGTTCTCGTCAACATCGCTCGCGGAGACGTGGTGGACGAAGCGGCGCTGATTCGTGCCCTCCAGTACCGTCAGATTCGTGGCGCTGGACTCGACGTGTTCTCGACGGAACCGCTTCCGGCGGAGTCGCCCCTCTGGGACCTTTCGAACGCGGTTCTCACCCCCCACATGGCCGGTTCCACACCGCACAAGACGGAACGGTGGCGCGAAATCATCGTCGAGAACTACGACGCACTCGCGGCAGGCGACCGCGACGAGATGGTCAATCGAATCGTGTAGACGGAGCACGTCGGCGGTGAGATGCCAGAACGACGGCCAAGTCGTTGATTACGTTGGGTGTCGATTCGGCCGTGGGAGAAACCGATGACACCCGAAGAAAACAAAGACCTCGTTCGACGCGACATCGAGGAGATATGGGCGGACGGAAACGTCGAGGTGATAGACGAAGTCTACGACGAGAACTTCGTCCTGCACGACCCGTCGTATCCGAACGAACCGCGGAGTCGAGACGACTACAGGGAGTACGTCGAACTGTATCGAACCGCCTTTCCCGACTCCGAGTACACCGCCGAGGAGATGGTCGCCGAAGCCGACACCGTGGCGCTCCGGTACACCGCACGCGGCACACACGATGGCGAACTGATGGGCATCGAACCGACCGGCGAGGAGGTGACGGTGTCGGGGATGGAGCTGTATCGAATCGAGGACGGAAAGATCGTCGAGATGTGGACGAACTACGACGCGTTCGGCGTGTTCCAGCAACTCGGCGTCGTCCCGCCACTCGACGAACTGGGTGGAAAAACGAAAGAGCAGTCGCGTCAGTAGACGGCGTCCTTGATGTCCGAATCGAGGTCGTCGAACGTGTCGAGGTGGACCTGTCGCTCGGTCCGCAACTCGGCTAACTTCTGTTCGTAGTCGATGACGTGGTCGGCGACGGCGAACTCCTCTACGTTCATGCCGGGCACCGAACTGGGCACCGTGAGTCCCGTCGCGTCGTCGTCGGTCCACTCAACGGTGTCGCGGGCGATTTCGCGGAGGATGGTCACGGACTCCGTGACGCCGATGTCCTTCGATTTCGCGCCGAGGTGGCCGGTGTTGAGGACGAAACAGTCCACGCCGAGGTCGTCAATGAGGTCGCGGAACCGATTGCCTTCCTCACCTTTCGACCCGACGATGAAGGGGTTCGTCCCGACGACGCGGATGGACTCGCCGGCCTTCGAGGGGTCGCCTGCACTGGTCTGGATGGACTCGCCGAGCATGAACGCGACGGCGGCCTCCTCGGCGGAGAGCTTGGCGACCGGCGGCATCGCCGGGTTGCGCGTGATGAAGAATACCTGGTCGACCCGGTCGAGGTCGATGTCCTCGCCTGCCGACGAGAGCTGGTCGCGGGAGATGACCGCGCGTCCGTTGGAGGTGTGCTCGTCGCTGTCGAAGTCGACCGTTCCGTCCTCGTCGACGTCGACGTTCTCGATGACGGCCGATTCGTGCGTGACGGCGTCGTACATCGCGGGCTGTTCTTCCGCGTCGAGGCCGATGGTCTTGACGTACAGGCCGTTGCCCTCGCTTCCGGCGATGGTGCCGTCGGGAAGCAGGGCGCACACGTCGTCCTGGAGCATCGTCGCTTCTTCGCCTTCGTCGTCCAGCCAGAGACCGTGGGCCGTCAGCGTCGATTTCCCGGTCGCGGAGAGACCGAGGAAGGCCTGGCCGACGTCCTGGAGGTCACCGTCGCCGTTACGGAGCGTGACGCGCTTGCTTCCGGCGTGGAGGCCGAGACCACCCTTGCGCTTGGCGTGGAACATGAACAGTCGAAGGAACGACTTCTTCGCCTCGCCGGTGTAGTCGCTGCCGAGTACGGCGGTCACGCCCTCTTCGGGGAGGATGCGGATGGCGACCTCGTCCCACTCGGGGACCTGAACCGTGACGAAATCGGGCTCGCCCTCGCCGTCGACCGGTTTGAACAGGCTCGCCCACGCGAGAGCGATGCGGCCGTAGCGTTTGGGAACGTACAGCCTGCATCGGTAGGAGTGCTCGGAGTGTCGTCCCATCTGCCGGTCGACACAGACCATCTCGTGCTCTCGTGCGTACTCGGTGGCGTCCTCGACGTGTGCGTAGTCGCGCGTATCGAACTCGTCGTCTATCGCGTTCTTCGTCTTGTCGGCGTTGCGCGAACGCTCGTCGCTGACGTACGAGGGGGAACCGAACTCCGTCGTCGTCTCGAACTCGGTCGAAAACTCGCGGAGTTGGTCCAAGGACGGATTGTAGATGATGTTGTCCGCTTCGACGGGATTAGGGAGTACCGTCTTCGGCGTTCGGACAGTCTGCCCAGAGTCTGACATCGTAGTGGACAGAGGAACGTGCCGACGTATAATTATGCACGATTTATTGGCGTCTTAGTGGTGCCATAACACGATTTTCGGCCGATTTGGGATTCGGATGTGAGTAAATAGTTCTTGTCAGGATAGAGTTGGTTAGGGGCCGCGACGACGTCGAGGTACCCCGCTCGCCGGTCGGCTACTGACGGGAATCGAACTCTTGATAGATAACGTGCCCACAGGCCTTGCAGTGTGAGGCGTCCCGGTCGTGATACGACAGCCCGCAGTTCGGACAGGTGACGTTGACCTTCCCCTTCGACCCCCACTCTTTGACGATCTTGCCTGCCTGCCACGGGATGATGATGATGGCCGCCAGAATCGTCGCCACCGTCACCCACCGCCCCGCAGCCGTGACGGGCAGGATGTCGCCGAAGCCGACGGTCGAGAGCGTCACGACGGTGTAGTAGAACGCGTCACCGAACGTGTCGACGGCAGGGTTCGCCGCGAACTCGACGCTGTAAAATAGCCCTGCGGAGATGAAAAAGAGAACCAGCACCGTCAACACCAGTTTCAGCGCGCGCAAGGCGTTGTCCGACACGGTTCCGAAGAAGAATTCGGCGTCTCGCGTGAATCGGTAGAATCGGAGCACGCGGATGATTCGAACCACGCGCAAGAACCCGATGTTCAACGCGACGGCCGACATCGGCAGTACGGCAACGGCGAAAGTCGGGAGCAGTGCGATCAGGTCGATCATCGTGTAGACGTTGAAAAACTCCGCCACCCGATTCCGGGCGCCGTACAACCGCAAGAGGTACTCCACCAGAAATATCATGGCGATACCGAGTTCCAGATTCCAGAGCGTGTCCTGGACGCTGGGGCGGACCGGGTAGGTATCCACGACGAAGATACCGACGAATACGAGGTTAAACACCAGCAGTGCGATGTCTATCGCCTTCCCCAGCGGCGTCTTGTGGTCGAGCAGATAGAAGCGCACGACCTCCTGGGCGCCACGGTCGTAGGGGGGTGAAGCGGTCGTCATTCCACACAGTCTCTCAGTCGTGGAGATAGGTAGGCTCTCGGATTTCGTGGGAGATAGCAGAGCGTTCGCTCGGCGATCTGCTCACGGTGAATTCATTCGGAGCGAGCGCTCTCGGTACGGTAGGTCACTGAAAGAAACAAAGTCACGCTACGTCGCCGGGTGGCGACGGTGCGAAACCGTGGTTACGTGCGAACGACGTTCGTCGCGCGCGGGCCCTTGGGGGCCTGTTCGATGTCGAATTCGAGATCGGTACCTTCCGTCAGATCCTCACCGCCAACGTCCTCCATGTGGAAGAAAACGTCGTCGTCAGCATCGTCCGTCGAAATGAAACCGTAGCCGCCTGTGTCGTTGAAGAAATCAACTTTACCGTTTGCCATTACGATTAAACAAATACCGAGTACACGGTTAAGTGTTCCGCATTCGTCTTCAAAATAGAGGTGTTTTTCGACAAATATACTGTTGGGACAGGAATTCGTGTACAAATGACCACACATTGGATTCTGTGTAGATATGGTGCCCGATTCGTCACAACGAGCGAGGACTTCCGTGGTATCCACACATCCCACCCAGATGACGACCCACGTTCACGTCTCTCACTGGTAGTGGGGAGTACCGTACAGTACCCCATCGAGAAGCGTGCCAGTGAGAGCGGCCATCACGACCGTCGAAGCGTCGATGTTGGTAAAGAGGCTGCCGTCCGAGACGGACTAACCGTCAGAAAGAGTAGTCAGGAGTTCTCGTCAATAAGACGGCCTCGGTACTCACGACTACAGATCCTATCGTGACCACGGTTCGACTCCACACAGCCCCGTTTCGTGAACGCACGTGAGCGAGAGAACGTTTCAAATTCTTTATACAAAATGCTGGATAATTAAACGGCTGCGTCCGGGGGCTTGCCTACGCAGGCGAGTCACCCATACACCGATAGTCGCTAGAGCGGTCTACAATGGTAGAACGAACGAGCTTCGATACCGAGATCAGTCGCAGCGAGACAGCCGACCTCCTGCGGAGGCTTGCCGACGAACTCGACAGTGAATCCGAGGTCGTGACAGTCGAAGTCGGGAACAAACGAGTCAGGTTATCACCGCCCGAGACGATCGACGCGGAAGTCGAGGTGACCGAGCGATCGCGCATCCTCCGGAAAGACATCGAGAAGCTGAATCTGGACCTCCAGTGGAAGCCGGTCAAGAACACCACTGGGGCCGATAGTCGAACGAATGGCCAGGCCCAGACGGAATCGAAGGTAGAGCGATGACGACAGCGCTACTCGACGCGTTCGCGGGGACGATCCTCCAGACGTCCGCCGAAGCAGAAGGAATCGTGAGTGCGGTCTTCGTCTTCCTCGTGAGTTTCCTCGTCGGAACGGTCGCCATCCACATCGGCGCGCGACTTATCGTCGACCGCGATACGGGATACCGCCGCGCGGCACTGACGGCACTCCTCGGCGCACTCGTGTATTCGCTTGTCGGGTTCTTCCTGGGCTGGATCCCGCTACTCGGTCCGATACTCATGCTGCTGGCCTGGGTCTTCGTCGTGAACGTTCAGTACCCCGGCGGCTGGGGTACTGCAACCGGTATCGGCGTGGTGGCGTGGGGGATCTCGCTCCTCCTGGTGTTCGCGCTTGCACAGCTCGGGCTGGTCACGTCGAATGCTTTCGGTGTACCGGGCGTCTGAAACCGTTCAACGAGCGTTTTCGATCGCCTCCAGCGCCTCGGCTCTCTGAAGGCGATCGTCGACGGGAACACGATGACTGCCAAGCAGAAGGGAAACGACCTCTACTCGTTCCGCCCCGAACCTCAGAACCTCCCTTTCGCCCGGGACTACGAACTCGTTCGTTCACACGAGTTCGTGGCGCAAGCCCACCAGTTCACTCGTGGGTAGCGGACTTCTTCTCGCAAATGTGTGGGTAGAATGTCGGTCTCGGCACTCATAGGGAGCAAATCTGACATAAAATTTATATCTAAGAGTTTGCTCCTGGCTAGCCTAGCGCCGACTTTCCTACCGGTGACCTGCCATGAACGAGGAGACACAAGCCGACTAGTGCATTGTCAACTATCAATTGTAGGATAAAGTCGGCGTAGTTTGATTCGTGCATCTTCGGATGTGAATCGCCAGTCAATGTCTGTTTCTTGGGCGTTCAGTGAATTTGTCCACGCGGCGACCTCCTGACGGAGTGTCGCCGCGTCAGGAATCCGTCGGTCAAGACACTGTTGCTG
>NZ_JBPEHH010000052.1:0-30058 GCF_054177595.1 Haladaptatus ordinarius
TGCGAGCGCGTACCTGGTACCGAGAATTTCGTGAACTTGCACTGATGTGTGCCGTCTACAACATCAAGAAGGCCGCAGAACAGGAGATTCCACTCCCTTCAGGCGATTAAACACGGCCGGTCAGATGGACACTCCGATTATCGACGGAGCGAGCGACGGCGAACCGAACGACCACGCACCGTCTCGTCGCTACCGCGGAACGGCCCGCGTCGCGGTCGCCTTGAACGACGCGACGACCTCGGCCCCCGGTTCCAGACCCAGTCGCTCGACGCTCGTGGTCGTGACCAGTGCGAGGAACTGGGTGTCCGTTTCCACCTCTACCGTGATTCGAGCGATCTTCTCGCCGCGCTCGACGCCTCGAACCTCGCCGACGAACTGGTTTATCGCGCTCGTCTCGTCACCCTGCGGAGCCGAACCCGAGCTGTAGAGAGTTATCACGTCCGAGCGAACGGTCACTTCGACGTTCTCGATATCGGGTGGGACGATCGCCCGAAAGACCCCCGCGTCGGTCTGGACCAGGCCGAACTCGCCGTCCCGTTCGGTGACGGTGCCGGCGAGAACTGTCTCCTCGACGTCGGCGAGACCGGACGACTCGACGGTGAGTCGGCGGAATCGCTGGAGCAGGTTGCGGGCGGTGTCGGTCAAGGTGCTCCCGCCGCCGCTCGCACCACCGCGTTCCCGGTACACCAGTGGCCCGAACTCCTCTTCTAACTCCACGACGCGCCGCTGTGCGTGGGCGTACGACCGTCCGAGCGTCGTCGCCGCGGCGTTGAGCGACCCCGCGTCGTCGATGGCCTGGAGTAACCCCGCGTCACGCGAGTCGAACGAAACCCCACCGGCGACCAATTGCACGTCGAAAGCGGCACGCGGCGTTTCGTCGCTCGTGGCGGAGTCGTCGCTCATCGTTTCGGTGTCGTCCGTCGTCCCGTTAGTGTCGCCCGTCATCGTGTTCGTTCGTCCACCATCGTTTCGGAGTCGTTTCCGCCGCGTCGGTGCCGTCGGTCATCGTCGTGTGGTGGTCGCGGCCCTCAGTATATCAGTTCTCCGGCGACGAACTTCTCGGTTCGGTCGTCCGCCGGCGCATCGAACACCTGTTCGGGTGGGCCGGTCTCGATGACGGTCCCGTCGAGCAAGACTGCGACGCGGTCCGAGATTCGCTCCGCCTGGTGCATGTCGTGGGTCGCCACGACGACGCCGAGGCCACGGTCTCTGGCGTCCGTGATGGCTTGCTCGACGAGTGCTGTGTTCCGCGGGTCGAGGTTCGAGGACGGTTCGTCGAGCAAGAGTACGTCGGGCGTCGTGGCGAGCGCCCGCGCGAACGCGACGCGTTGTGCCTCACCCCCGGAGAGCGAGAGGGCGTTCTGGTCGCGCTTTTCGGTCAGGCCGACCGTTTCGAGGGCCTCGGTTACGTTCGCGGCGTTTCGACGCCCGACCAGTCGTTCGACTGCGGCCCGAAGACGCTCCGCCCACGATTTCCGCACGCGGAGGCCGTAGGTCACGTTCTGGTCGACGGGCGCGTTGAACAACGACGGTTCCTGAAACACCATGCTGAGGCGGCGTCGAACCGCCAGTCGGTCGTCGTCCGGAAGTTCCCACACGTCCTCGTCGCGCCACCTGACGACACCGGCGTCGGGCGGGTGAAACAACGCGAGAAGCCGCAAGAGCGTCGTCTTCCCGGTCCCCGAGGGCCCGACGACCGTGACGACCTCCCCCGGTTCGACCGCGAGCGACACGTCCGAGAGAACCGTCTCGCCGTCGAATCCGTTCGAGACGTTCGTCGCGGCGAAAGTCACGGTTGCACCTCCCCGCGCCCGCGACTTCGACTGCGGACCCACGACCCGAGGACGTTCACGACGAGGACGAGGACGAGCAACATCGCGCCGAGCACCAGTCCCGCCTCGTAGCGGCCCTGTCGTGCTTCGACCGTGATGGCGGTCGTGAGCGTTCGCGTGTACGAGGTCCTCGCGCCGGTCGTGCTGCTGAAGACGATGTTCCCGCCGACGATGAGGATTGACCCGACCTCGCTGATGGCCCGCCCGTATCCGGCGAGAACGGCGGTGACGATGCCGTACCTGGCTTCTTTGACGACGAGCAGTCCGACGTCGGTGTCGGTGCCGCCGAGCGTGAACGCCGCGTCACGCACGTCCTTGCCAACCGATTCGATGGCCGAGAGGCTGATGCTCGTGACGACCGGCGTCGCTAGCACGAACTGCGAGGCGATCATCGCGGTCGGCGTGAAGACGAGGTCGAGGTCACCGAGCGGCCCCTGGTTCGAGAGCAAAAGGAGAACGAGCAGGCCCACCACGACGCTCGGAAACCCCATTCCGGTGTTGATGACCGCCGTCACCAGTCGCTTTCCGGGGAACTCCGTGAAGCCGACGGCGAGGGCGACCGGCAGGCTGACCAGCGTGCTCAGTGCGACGGCGGTCGTGCTCACGTACAGCGAGACGAGGGCGATGCTCACGAAGTACTGCCAGTTCGCATCGGTGACGAATTGCGAGAGCATGGTGGTTCGAGGCGTTTCGGTTCGGTGTTCGATGCTAGTCGACGGGCCGTCGGACGGCCCGTCGTCAGTAGTCCGCAGACACTTCCCGTTCGACCCAGTAGAGGAACTGCTTGTCCTCGCGTGAGAGCG
This sequence comes from Haladaptatus ordinarius, assembly GCF_054177595.1. Classification (NCBI taxonomy): domain Archaea; kingdom Methanobacteriati; phylum Methanobacteriota; class Halobacteria; order Halobacteriales; family Haladaptataceae; genus Haladaptatus; species Haladaptatus ordinarius. The sequence continues at coordinate 2,636 of NZ_JBPEHH010000052.1, forward strand.
ATTTCGCCTGCTTCGAGGAGTAGCCCTCCGGGACGTACTGGCCGAAGTTGGGTTGTTTCGACAGTGCGTTCGGGAAGAACAGTTGCGACCCGTTCGCAGTGTAGTTGTCGATGAGTCTCTGTCCTTTCGAACTGGTCAGGAATCCCGCGTAGGCCATCGCGGCCTGATAGTTGACGTTCTGGTGTTTCTTGGGATTGACCGGGATGACGCCGTAGGGATTCTTCAGGATGACCGGCCCCCCCTTGAGCGGCCCCTGGACGTGGATGACGAGGTCGATTTCTTTTTTCATCGAGAGATAGGTGCCACGGTCGGCGAGCGTGTAGGCGCTCGACTGGTTCGACTGCGTGAGCGTATCGCCCATCCCTTTACCGATTTCGCGGTACCACTTGCCACTGGGGCTTACCCCCGCCGCCTCCCAGATGTTCCGTTCTTTCTTATGCGTCCCCGAGTCGTCGCCGCGCGAGAGGAACGTCGCCTTCTTCTGAGCGATGGTGGAAAACGCCTTCTTCGCGCCCTTCATCCCGGCGATTCCGGCAGGGTCGTCTTTCGGTCCGACGACGACGAAGTCGTTGAACATCACGTCCCGGCGGTTGACGCCGTGGCCGGCTTTAAGGAACTCGTCTTCCGCTCCCCGCGCGTGGACGAGGATGACGTCCGCGTCCCCGTCTTCTGCGGTTCGGATGCTCGCGCCGGTCCCCTTCGAGATGGTCTTGACTTTGACGCCGAACGCTTGCTCGAATTTGGGGTTGAGTTCGTCCAGCAAGCCCGTGTCGTAGGTGCTCGTCGTCGTGGCGAGTACGAGTTCGCCGTCTCCTATCTTCCCGCCGCCCGACGCGTCGCTCTGGTCGTTTCGGTCGTTCTGCGCGCCGAGCGAACCGGTACAGCCAGCGAGTCCGGCGAGGGTGCCGACGCCCATGGCCTGGACGAATCGCCGTCGTTGTATCGACATGGAAACAACGTCTCCCGAGGGGGAGATAAGAATTGTGCAATCGATGTAATTGAAAGTGGTTACATTGACGGCGGTGTGGTGGTGCGGTCGGCTGGCCGAACGATGGGCGGATTCGGACGACGTCGGGCCGAATCGAGAACCACCGGGTAGTGTCGTCCGTTTCAGGTTCGGTTACTCGACGGAATCGATGCGGGTCGAACGCGCACCGACTGACCGAACGAGTCGAACGAGCGCGAAACCGAACGACGAAGGAACCGAGGCGATTTCGCTGCAGGAGGGAGAAAAGTGGTCGATAGTTCACACAACGGTGGCGGCGGTCGATTCTGCCGCGGACCCACCGCGGCTCTATCGCCGTAGTAAAAGACCGCGTTTAGAACTCTTCGTCGATGATTTCACCGACGGCGAAGTTCGATTTGACTTCCGTAATTTCGACTTTCACACGCTCGCCTATTTCCGCGCCGGGAACGATGATGACGTAGCCCCGTTCGACGCGGGCGATGCCGTCACCTTGCTTTCCGATGTCCTCCACTTCGACGTAGCGAATCTCACCGGCTTCGACGGGTGGCTGTGGTTCCGACGAGACGGTGCTCGTACTGGTCGTGGTGTTGTCGGTGGTCGCGGTCTGTTCGTCGTCCGATTCTGCTTCCGTTTCACGCGAGATAAGCGCAACGCGGTAGGTTTCTCCCGATTCGACCGACCCGGTGTCGATTTCGCGTCGTGGGACGGTGACGACGTATTCGTCGTCTTTGAGAGTAACATCAGCGCTGAACAGACACAGGAGCTTGTCAGAGATTTCCAAGGGTCGTAGACCTCCAATTGGTACCAAGTAGTCAACCATTAAAGAATTATCGAACACACCCGTTTACTGTGGTCGAAAGCCGGAAAAAGCGTCTCGACGACGCTCACGGTGGTCTTCCCGACGGTCGGTCGACGGTCTTTGACCTGTCGGGACGTTCGCCCCGGATACGCCCTCCCATGGTCGTTTTCCCGCCTCCTGGCACACCGGCTATCTCTCGTACTCGGTCCCGTCGGGACGTTTCGCACCTTCGGAGTCGTGGACGACGATTTCGCCCGATTCGGGGTTCGTGGGTGCGTAGTTGTCCCGGACTCCGATCGCCTCTTCGAGTTCGCGGACGGCGCGGGTTTTCAGGGCGGCGGCGAGTTCCTCTGCGTGTTCGCGGTCGATGTCGCGCCCGAGTCCCTCACACTCGTGGGCGCGGACGACTCCCGATTCGTCGACTGCCTCGCCCATCGGTTGACTCGTCCCGCCGAGTGCGACGCTGAAGGGATAGGTCTCGCAGATGAGTGGACGGTCGGGATGCACCGAACACGCACCGCGTCCGTCCTCGGATTCCTCGTAAAACCGGCAGTCACCGCAGTCGTCGGTCTGCAGCGCCCACTCGAAGGTCTCGCCAGACCCGTCGGTCAGGCCGTACGGCATCGGCCGCGCCACATCCCGAAAGTCGTAGCCCGTCGCGGCTTGCAGGTCGCGCACTTCGTCGGGAAAGACGGTGGCGGTGTGAGGGTCGTCTGCGTCGCTCTTACAACACGCGCCACAGCGCGTACACTCGAATCCGATGTCCTCGATGGCGTCTGCGAGGTCGGACACGTCGAGGGCGTTCGCATGCTCCAGTTCGGTTTCGAGACTGTCCACGCTCTGTGGTTCGGCCGAGTGAGGAAAGTCATTGCGGGACGGCACGCTCGCCGTCCCACTGTACGTCGCCTTCGACCGCCAACTTCTCTAAGTGGGCGGCCACGGTTCGCTCCGCGAACTCCCGCACCGCGGAGATGTCCTTGTCGTACGCCACGTCCGTGATTTCGACCAGCGTGTTCGCACCACCGTCGACGGCGGCGCGCACGCTCGCTTCACGCTCCAGTCGGTGGTCGATGACCCCTCGAATCGCGGTTCGCGGCTCGTCGATGGCCGGACCGTGGCCCGGATAGACGATGTCCGGGTTCCGGGCGTACAACCGCCGGAGGGACGTCAGGTAAGCGCGCATGTCGCCCTCTCCGGTGGCGACGACGACGCTTCCCTCGGCGAGTACGATGTCACCTCCGATGATCGCGTCGCCGGTCGAAAACGAGACGTGGTCGGGGGCGTGTCCCGGCGTCTCGATGGCGGTCAGCGGCCCGATCGTGGTTCCCTCGCGGAGGGTTCGGTCTGGCGTGATTCCCGTCGCTGTTTCGAAACGCACTTCGCGCCCGGCCCGCGCCCAGACGGTCGCATCGCAGGTCTCGGCGTAGTGAGCGACGTCGCTGACGTGGTCCGGATGCGTGTGGGTCACGAGAATGTGTTCGACACCGTCGACTGCCCGGTCGAGTTCGTCCGTCCGTCCCGCGGGGTCCACGAGGACGTCGTCGACGACGTACGCGTTGGTCGACCCGTGGGGCGAGAGCGTGTCGGTCGGGACGGTGAACAGTTCCATACGCGGGGCGACGAACGCGACCGGCAAAAAGTCACACGCCGTCGTCTGGAGAGTCGAGACTGCGAGACGGGCGAAATACCGTCGGGCGAAGAGGATGTCGGTCGGTCGGTTGGAGCCGAAGTCGGTCGGTGAGGAGGTTCGTCAGAGAGGGTCGTCAGTCGTTGAGCAGATACACCTGCTTGCGCGCGTCGCGGAAACTGTGACGCGAGACGACGAGATCCTGTTCTTCGAGACGGGTCAGGGCGTACCGCACCGTGCGGTCGGGGAGGAGCGATTCCTCGGCGAGTTGCCCCTGCGTCAATGGTTCTTCGCTCTCTAAGACTTTCGCGACGAGTTTCGCGCTCGGTGGTAACTCCCGAAGTCGTTCGCGGAACTCGCCCGCTTGTCTACTTGCGGTCGTGCTCATACACTCACTGGCCGGGAGTGAGATGGTAAAGCTTGGCTATAGGCATGTGCATACAATACCAACACCTTAATCGTGTTAATACCACATATTTATGCTATGACAGGTCGGGCAGAACGTACACCAGGGTTCGGACTGTAAACCCGGTATGGAACAAATACCGACGGAGTATCACGACCTGTTCGAGCGAAAGTCGTTCGCCAACTTCGCCACTGTCATGCCGGACGGCACGCCACAGATAACGCCAGTGTGGGTGGGCTACGACGGCGACCACCTCCTCGTGAACACCGCGACCGGACGTCAGAAAGAGAAGAACGTCCGACGCAACCCGAAGGTCGGCATCGACGTACTCGACCCCGACGACCCCTATCGCTACGTCTCGGTTCGCGGTGAAGTCGTCGAGGTAACCGAAGACGGCGCGGTCGAACACATCAACGAACTCACCCAGCGGTACATGGGTCGAGACGAGTACCCGGACCTCGGCGAGGAGGAGGGCGAACGCGTCATCATCCGCATCCGCCCCGACCGCGTCGTGACGAACGGCTAGCTCGGTCTGCTCGTCGCCCGATTTTCAGTCGGCGCGTCGGTCCGTCTTCGGCGGTTCGCTGTGGCGGTTGTACGTTCCCATCACACAGTTGCAGTCCGGGCAGTGGACGACGACCGTTCGTTCGTACTCGTGCCGGACGAGGTCCTCCGCGCTGAACTCACCGGAGCAGTGTTTGCACGTCGGCATCGAATCACCACGTTGCCTATGGTAGCGAGACGCAAAGTCGTTCGCCTGTCGCCTTCCAGTATCGTTTTATCCCCCCGGCAAAGTACATCTTTGTGAAGTAAGTGTGAAGGGGCAGGAGTGGTACCAAGCTACGGAAGTGGCCGAGGAGTACGAAGAGAAGCGATTCTCACGAGGCGGCCGAATCATCGACCGACGCGAGAAGCAGGCGGTTCTCGACGCTATCGGTCCGGTCGATGGAAAGCACGTCCTCGAAATCGCCTGCGGAACTGGCCGGTTTACCGTCATGCTCGCCGAGCGCGGGGCGGACATCGTCGGACTCGACATCTCGTCGGCGATGCTCCAGCAGGGACGCCACAAGGCGAAGAACGCGGGGGTCGACGACCACCTGGAGTTCATGCGCGGCGACGCGGCCCGCCTGCCGTTTCCCGACGACCACTTCGACACCGTCTTCGCCATGCGCTTTTTCCACCTCGCGGACACGCCAGCCTCGTTCTTGAGCGAGATGCGCCGCGTCTCCAGCGACCAGGTCTTTTTCGATACGTTCGCCGGACCGAGTACGCGCAGTCTCTACAACTGGCTCCTCCCGATGGGGTCGCGGCTCTACTCGCTCGACGACGTGGAGAAACTGCTCGACGAAACCGGACTCACGCTGGTCGACGCGGACCACGACTGGGTGCTTCCCTACGGTTTCTACCGCAAGATTCCGGACGCCGTCGCGGAACGGTTCCGGGACATGGACACGGCCATCGGCGAGACGATAATCGGCGACCAGCTCGCATCGGTCTCCTACTGGAACACGAGAGTCGAGTAAGCCACACGTCTGACGATTCTCGCAGTGAACGGGTGTGTGCCGAATTGCTTTTACGTACTCGGTATCTGAAAGGCGGGTATGGAACTGTCCGTAGTGGTTCCGACGCTGAACGGTCGTGAACCACTGAGCGATTGCCTCGACGCGCTCGGACAGAGCGTCCCCGACGCCGAGGTAATCGTGGTCAACGGACCGTCTGCGGACGGTACGACCGGGATGGTGTGTGACCGTGACGACGTGAGCACACTGGTCGAAATCTCCGAGCGGAATCTGAACGTCGCGCGAAACGCGGGAATCGCCGAAGCGACCGGCGACGTTATCGCACTCGTCGGACACGACGTGACGGTCGAAGAGACGTGGTACGACGGCGTCGAACGGGCGATACGAGCGGATGGAGCGGTCGTGACCGGGCCGGTTCATCGACTGGTGCGGGCGGGCATGACGACCCAGACCGTCGAGTCGCTGACCATCGCAGGGCGGGACGTGACCTACTTTTCGGGAGACAACGTCGCGTTCACCCGCGACGCCATCGAGGCCGTCGATGGGTTCGACGAGAACCTGCAGACGGGTGGTGCACGCGACTGTGCTCACCGCCTCGCGGGGGTGGGGCACACGGTCACGTGGGAACCGACGATGAGTGTGCGCCGCGAGGAGACGGACGACGAGGGAATCGAACGCGAGTGGGACGTGAAGTATCGGTCGCTCGCCTACCGCATGGTGAAAAATTACGGCCCGCGTCTGACCGTATTCCGACGGACGTTTCGCGACGCCATCGTCGACGCCCGTGATACCGGGCGAAACGTCGCGTCGGGCGACACGTCACCGACGCTGTGGGCCAGTTGCGGAAAGCGCGTCGGTGCTGGTATCGTCGTCGGAACCAGAGACGGTATCCTCGCCCGCGTCCGCGACAGAAGCGACGCTCGAAATCCGGCCGGACTCTCCTCCCGTGCAGACCGTGCCGTCGAACGGTACGACTGGCGTGACGGTGTGTGAACTCACTCGAGTTGCCTCCACGCCATCCCGACCGGGTCTTCGGGGGGTTCGAGCGGGCTGCACAGCAGTTCGTCTCGAACCGCCGGTTCGTTGTACGACCGGGGGGCGACGTCGTTCGGGCCGTCGGGATAGAACAGCGACGCGAGCAGTTGGATGTGTCCCCGGCCGACGCAGAGTTCGAACTGGCCGCCGCCGTACATGCCGATGTCGTGGTCGTCGCAGTACTCGATGGTTTCGAAGAGCGACCGAACCGTCCCGAACCGGGACGGCGTGATGGTACACCAGTTCGGCGTGAGCGGTCTGTCGCGGACGTCGTCGACGCCGTGGATGGGAACGTCCCACGAGAGTCTGCCCGCGTTCGCCGCGAGGAGGTCCCGAACCTCGTCCGTGACCGCCGGGTCCTCGACGATGGCGTCCGGAAACGTCTCGAAGACGTCACGGTAGAACGTCGGATTCGGTGACCCGCTGCGCTCGGTCCGATCGAATCGGTTCCCCAGGTCGAGGACGCGAACCGCGTTCGTCTCGGCCAGCGTCGCGAACGTGTCCGCCGTCCACGTTTCGGTCGGGGTCAGCGAGAACTCACACTCGGGATTGACCGCGAGCGCCTCTTCGACTCGTGTGGGGTCACCATTCGGGATACTGGGGCTAGCGACGAACCGAACCGAAGACATCTCGCGGTCGAGGGCAGCCGCGAGGTTCGTGTCGTTCTGTTTGAGTGCGAGGTCGAGTGCGGCGGTCTCGACGGCCCACCGCCGGTGGTTCCGGGACCGCTCGTGTGCCGGTGGCTTCGTGGGGAAGAGATTTACGTCGTCTAACGACTGGGAGAACTCGTCGAACATGTACTCGCCAGCGAAGTCGAACGGGAGGGGTTCCGGGAGCGCATCGTGGTCTTCGGCGTCGTGGGTCACGTCCTCGCCCGCACCGAACTCGTCTCCCGCCAACAGGACGAACGTGGACGTGACGCGAGTGCGGTCCCCCGCCACCGTTCGTCGTCGGCTGGTTCGGTCGGCGGACTCGATCGTGAGTGGGAGGTCCGCGACGCGTTCGTAGAGAGCCATACCGGACATGGGTTCGGAAGGGCTGTATATGCGTCGGACACGACCAGTATAACCGGAACCTCCTCGCGGCGTAAATCTCGGTCCATCGACGACCGATAGAGACCCGAGCGTCGCCGTCGTAGACGAACCGGTAGTAGTAGCGAGCGTCCAACGCCAGTTCTCCGTCGAGGTCGACGTTCACCGTGTAATCGTGTGCCGGGCCGACCTCCTCGGTGGGAGACACCCCGATACACGACGCCGAGCGACGCGGACCAATAATGAGATTGGTACCGAAGTATTCTCGGGTCGCCTGGCCCAGTGTGTCACAGAACCGGGAGTCGGTGTCCCCGAGACGTGGTTTTTGACGTTCCAGTCGGTCCGCTGCGGACGAGCGAGCGTTCGTGACATGTCGACGACGCGTCAGGCGACTTCGACTGCTACTTCGTTGGTGCGCATGAACGGCGGCGTCAACGGAGCGTCGTATCGAAGGAGGAACGGGTCGCTCTTCGGCGTCAAATCGTGGGAAGCGAGGACGTCGAACAGTCGCCGCTGGTTCTTTTCGACGCGGTCGCTCGTCGCGTACCACGAGAACGGTCGCACAGCGAGGGTTCGCGCCCCGAGATGTTCGATGCTCACGTCGTCGTCGTTCGGTTTCGGCGCACCTTCTGCGGTGTACTCCCCCGGCAGGAAGAAAGCCATCTGGATACCCTCGCTCGTCGCTTCGGACGCGACCGGTGCGGTCATGGCGATTCGCTCGCGTTCGGTTGAGACCGGTGCAGTCATCGAGATACTCTCGCGCGATTGGTTCCCGCCCTCGATGTACGCGAACAGTCGGCGGAACGCCTCGCCCTCGCTATCGGCGGTCGTCCGTGCGACGACGGCGTCCGGGTAGTGTCGGATTTCGACGCCATCGAGCGTTAGCGCGGTGGTGTACGGGATACGGTCGGTCGTCCGTTTGACGTAGGTTCTCCATCCCACCCACGCGAGTCCGAGGGTTGCCGCGACACCGAGCGCGAGTCTGCGGGAACTGGTTTCGCGCGTCATGTGACAGCGTACGTTGCTTGAGGGCAAGTAGTTTGTCCGGACCGCTCGTGGTGGGTGTCTCCCAGCGACGACAGACTTCGCCCCGGTCAGTCCGCGCTTCCGGGTTTCTCCGCCGAGGCGAACTTGCTCAGGTCCACGTCCACGGTGTCGGCGAGGTCGGCGGGCGTCTCGTAGGGTCGGTTCACGATGACGTTCCCGGCGCGCTGTTTGCCCAACCCCGGAATCGCAGTGAGTTCGTCCATCGTCGCGCTGTTCACGTCCAGCGGGTAGGGCACCCCGGTCACGGACCGATAGCCGTGGTCGACCACCGCTACGTCGATGGTTCGGCCGAGTTCGCGCTCTCCCGGAATCCCGACGAGCAGGGGGTAGGTGCCGAGTTGTCGTCCGAACGTTCGCCCGTCCTTGTGGTACTCGAGGTGGACGTCCGGCAGGACGGTTCCGGGCGGTGCCACGCGCTGGAGCATCGGGTTGTCTATCTCCTCGCGCACCTCGCGCTTGTACTGCTTGAACAGCTTCTTGTGGTCGTGGGCGATGTCCGCACCCACCGATCCCATCTCGGTTCCGGAGAAGGCCATCACCTGCCGGATGTTCACCCGGCGAAGGATCAGCCCCGCGTCGTACACGCGCTGGAGGAACTCCCGGTTGTGGTCGAAGGTCTCCCGGCGCTCGCCTTTCAGCCCGTGGAGGAGGTTGATGCCGGGCAGGAGTTTCGGCAATCGATTGGCGGTCTCTGGGCCGTGTGTCGGAGCCGAATCGGTGGATTCGCCGGGTCGCCACCCGGCTTCCTCGTTGACGATTTTGACGGCCTCGAAACACTCCTCGGCGGTGACGTTCAGGTTGTTCTCCTCCTGCACGACGGGGTCTGCCGATTCGAGACCGAAGGCCGCGGTGTCGCCGGCCGTGTTGTGCTCGGCGATGACGCGAATCCCCTCCCGCGATAGTTCGGGCCACTCGACCACGGTGATGGGGTTCATGTTGTCGAGGTGAAGCGTCCCGAGGTCGGGTGCCACCTCGCGGATGCCCCTGTACAACTCCCGAAGGGCGTCTGGGTTCGGCTTCTCGCCGTCGCCGCCGTAGGCGAGGATGTCGGCCTGTCGGCCCAGCCGGAAGTGTCGGGCACCTCGGTCGTACAGTCCCGCAACTTCCGTCACGACAGATTCGGGTTCCCGGAAGGCCGGGTCACCGTACAGCGGTTCCGTACAGAACGAACAGCGGTAGGGACACCCCCGCGAGGTCTCCATCTCGCAGATGAGGTAGTCGGGGTGGTTCGGGTGCTGTTCGACCACGAACGCCCCTCGCTCAGCCCAGCGGTCTATCTCCGCGTTGTCGCGCATCCGATTGCCGAAGCCTTCCAGTCCGCTCTCCACGAGGTCGAATGCCGCGGCCTCCACGTCGCCTTTCGCCACGAAGTCGAAATCGAGGTCGTCGCGTTCGGTCTCGGTTCCCCCCGCATTTTCCTCGCCGACGCCGAACTTGACGGGGCCGCCCATCAGACTCGTCCCGTCGGCGGTCCACGCCATCTTGCGCACTTCGTCCGGTTCGGCGGGCGTTCCGCCAACGTACTTTCCCGGGACGGTCATCCCTCCGATGTAGACGAACAGGTCGGCGTCGGCCACGTCGCCCCACTTGGCGTTGTCCTCGCGCAGTTCGTCGATGGTGTGGTAGGTGATTCGTTCTTCGGGCACCCCTGCGTCCACGAGCGCTCCGGCGGTGTAGCGCGGGTACGTCGAGATGTACGGCGGCACGCCGAAGTGGGCCGGTTCGTCGACGTAGCCGTCTACGAGCGTCACGTCGAGGGTCGCGGGGTCGGTCATACACCGGGTTTGCCGCTCGATGGATAAAACGGTGACTACACTCTCTCGGCGACGGGAACGATGTTTTTCGAATCGCTGATTTCGTTGGTTTTCCCGGTGCGTGCGCCAGCAGGCCCGAGGAGCGCGCGGTTTCGGAGAAACCGCGAATGCGAGCGGTGCAACCGCGAGCCACGTCCAAGGGCCTGCCCGGGTTCGTGCGAGGGACGACCGAAGGGAGTCGGTTGGGGAAGACGTGGCGCGGTGCGGAGGCGGTGTTCGGGTGTCCTCGTGAGTAACGGAGGAGCGAACGGGGGCTCTTCGGGGCCTGTCTCCGACGGCGAACATCCGGGGGCTTTCGAAGTCTGCAACTGGACAGTCACGCCAAACTGAGAACCAATCTGATGTCCGGGGCTTTCAGTTCAGCTACGTCGAACCCTGACGACTGCAACCCCACCGAGACCCCGCTGAAGCGACATTCCGTAACGAAAATCCAGACGGAGTCCACGCGTTTATTTTCGTCCGGGCCGTACCGCCGCGTATGCCCGCGACGCTCGAAGTACGATGTACGGACGATGGCTGCGAACTGGACATGTTCGAGTTACATTACACCTACGACATGCCCGACGACGTGGGCGTCGAGGACTTCCAGTGTCCGTACTGTGGCGAAACCGACTGTCTCGAGACCATCGAACTATGACACTCCGGAGTTTCGGGCGTTCGACCGTGACCGCCGTCGCTGAGCGCGTCGGTCGTGCCGCGAGCAAGGTACAGGAGTCCCGACCCATCCCCTCCGACCTCCTCGAAAGCGAGGACGCCTACCTCGTCGTCTTCGACGCGGCGGGTGCGACCGGAAGCGACGTACAGGTGCGATTCGCCGAGGGGGCCGTCCTCGTCAGAATCGACCGCTTCCGCGAGTTCCACGAGGGTTACGATATGGTATTCCCCGGTCGCGGGATGTCGCTCGACGGCTGCGTCGAACTTCCGGCGGACGCCGACGTGGACGCCAAGAGCGCGACGGCGACGCTGACCGACGCGGGGACCCTCGAAGTGCTCGTCCCGAAGACCGAATCCGAGGAGTGACCCCACCTCCTTCGACCGCTCGTGCATTTTTCGAGTGGCCGTCCTCTCCATTTTGAGTGGTCGTCCTCTCCACGGTGTCAGTCGACTCAGTGGCGGTCTCGGGGGGCCACGCGACGAATCCCGTCTACTCGACCGCCATCCCTTCGACGATGTCGAACTCCTCGTCGCCGGAAAATCGCGTCGGGTCGAACTCGGGAATCTCTCCCTCACCGAGCACGTCCTTCGCTATCGCCTCGCCGAGCGCCGGCGCGCGCATGAACCCGTGGCCCTGCCACCCCGCCGCGACGTAGAGGCCGTCTCTGAGTTCGCCGAGGAGGGGGTCGCGGTCGGGCGTCGCCGTACAGAGTCCGGCCCACGAGCGTTCGATTCGTGGTTCGATACCCAGACGGTGTTCGAGACGTGATTCCATTGCGTCCTCGAACGCCACATCGCCCGCTCGCGTCCACTCGTCCGGGTCGCTCTCGACGTCTTCCGTGCCGTCCCCCGCGAGCAGTCCCTCGGGATGTGGTCGCAGGTAGTAACCCTCCGTCGCGTCGTACACCATCGGGACTTCGCCGTCGAACGCGCAGGTGAGCGCCTGTACCCGGTAGGGTTTGAGCGAGACGGGTATCCCGGCGTCCGCGAGCACGCGCTTGGTGTGTGCGCCCGCGGCGACGACCACGGTATCGAATTTCGTTTCGCCGTCTGCCGTCCGGACGCGAGGCGGGTCTGTTCGGACGCGAGCCTCGACCCCGGTACGAATCTCGACGCCCGCCCGCTCCGCCTCCGCCGCCATCGCCTTCGCGTAGCTTCCCGGGTCGGTTCGGCCGGTGTTTCGGGCGATAGCGGCCACACCCACGTCCGCCGTGTTCAGCGTCGGATAGCGCGCTGCGAGCTCGTCCGCGTCGACCAGCGACACGTCTCGCCCCTGGTCGCGCATCCGCGGCACCTGCTCGCGGATGGCCGCGGCACGTTTCTCGTCGCCGTCCCGAGCGAACCAGACGTAGGGCGTCTCCTCGAACGTGAACCCGCCAGTACCGGAGAAGTCGCGGAATCGCTCTATCGCTCGGTCACCGATGCGCGCGTCTTCGGGCGCGGCGAAGGCGTCGTACAGGACGCCCGCGGCCCGGCCCGTACTCGCGTCCGCGTTCGGAATTTCGCCGCGTTCGAACACCACCACGTCCACGCCGCGAACGGCGAGGTCGTGGGCGGCCGTCACACCGACCGCTCCGCCGCCGACGATTGCGACGGTCATCGGTGCTCCTGGGGCCAGAGGTCGGCGATGTCCTGTTCCGCGAGCCAGCTCACCAGCGCGTCGAGTTGCTCGCTGGACGCCGACAGGAGACGTTCGCCCGCCTCGCGCGAGCCGTCGGTCGGGGTCCCGACGACGCCACTGTCCGAGAAGTCGATGGTGTCGAACCCGACGTTCGCGCCGAACACGTCCTTGCCCCACGCGTCGTTCGCGCCCGCTTCCGCGTCCGCGAGCGCGGCCTCGCGCACGAGGTCGTCGGCGATGGCGAGGAGCATACTCGTTTCGATTTCGTCGGCGTGGGTGATACCCGTCCCGAACTCGGCTTCGAGCACGTCGCCGATGCCACTCCACCAGTTCCACGGGGCGGCGAACGCAACCTCCTCGCGTCGGACGCGACGGGCCACGCGCTGGAGTGCGTCGCTGTTCCCGCCGTGCCCGTTCACGAGGACGACTCGCTTCACGCCGTGGCTGGCGACGCTGGCGACGATGTCAGCGACGTACGCCTCGAACGTCGCCGGGTCGGTCCAGAGCGTTCCGTCGAACTGGCGGTGGTGTTCGCTCACGCCGACCGGAATCGTCGGGAGACAGACCACGTCCTCGCGGTCGGCGACGCTGTGTGCGACGGCCTCCGCCGCCATGAAGTCCGTGCCGAGCGGCAGGGCCGGACCGTGCTGTTCGACGCTTCCGGTCGGGAGCAAGGCGACCTCGGCGTCCGCCAGTGCGTCCGCCGCGGTCGTCGTCGTGTGTTCTGCGAGGTGACTCATGCACTGTGATTGCGTTCGCAGTATTTCAAACTGGGTATCGCGGCGAACGCGAGACGGACGAGAAATCGACGGTCAATCGAGAAACGTCTCGATTCCTCGCGCGGGATAGCCGACCACACAATCCGCGCCGGCGTCTTTCAACTCGGCGACCCGCTCGCCGACCTGGCCTGCCGTGCCGACGAGCGCGAAATCACGGCTCGCGGCCGAGAGCACCTCCCGAGAGCGGCCTACGGCCCGAGCGTCGGTCGGCGGTTCGGCGCTCTCCGACGCGTCGGAGAGCGCCCGCGCGACGGGCTTGCGACGGGCGACGTACCCACCGACCGCGTCGAGGATGGCGTCCTCGTCGTCGGTGAGGACGGTCGGCGCGTACACCGCGACGGTGCCGTCGAATCCTGCGGCCCGGAGCGCCCGCAGGTCGCGGGGCGTCGAGCGCGAGAGCAGTTCGAACTGCGCCGCGCCGGTCGCGGTGGCGATTCGCTCGACGCCCTCGGTGCCGACCCACGCGCCGGGCGCGCGGTCGAGCGCCGCCCCGAGTCGCGGTGCGATCGCCCGCGTCTTCTCACGGTCCGTGAGGTAGGCGGGATGGCCGGCGACGAGCACTTTCCGTACCCCGTCCGGCAGTTCGTCGAACAGCGTGTCGTCACCGAGCGGGTCGAACCCGTCGGCCCTGACGGGCGCAGTGACGCGAACCTCCTTCTCGGCGGCTAATTCGGTCAACGTTTCGGCATCCGGGAGGTGTTCGCGCCCTTCGTAGTCGATGGTGACGGTGTCGAAAGGCAACTCTAGCGCGCGGCGGACGTCGCACTCTGCGGGCTTCAGCGCGGCGGCGTCTAGCCCCGTGCGTGCGACGGCGTGGCTACTGGTCAGCATGTGTGCTCAACTCCCGTGTTCAGAACTAGTCGTCTACTGTACGTGCGGAACGCGATCCATCGTCTGTGCGACCATGTACTCTCCCGTAGTCCGGTCGTGGTCAAAAGGGTATCGGCGACGGCAACGACTTCGTTCGTGACGCAGAATCGGCGTCAAAGAGGGCCTAACGCAGGTCGGGGTCGGTATCGACGTACCGGTCTATCTTCTCGGGAGCGCGCCACTCGGTCGTCAACTCCAGAAACTGCACCAGAATCCGTGCGGTCGCGCCCCAGACAGTGTAGCCGTCGACGTGGAAGAAGTGGATGACGATGTCGCCGTAGTGGGGGTGGTCGCGCCGTTCGTTCTCGTAGTTCGCCATGGTCGTCAGCCCCGCGAGGGGGAGGACGGCGATTTCGGCCACCTCGCGTTCGTCCGGGTCGTACGTCCGGTCGGGAATCCGGACGACGAAGGGCGTGACGGCGTAGTTGGTAATCGTCCGGATGTCGTCCAGTCGGCCGACCGGTTCGACTTCGTCGGGCCGGAGACCGATTTCCTCGTTGCCTTCGCGGACCGCCGTCTCCCAGAGGCCGTCGTCGCCCGGTTCCCATCCCCCTCCGGGGAAACTCATCTGCCCGGCGTGTTCACCGAGGTGGTCTGCACGCTTGGTGAACAGGAGGAAAGGGTCGCCGTCGCGGACGACGACCGGCACGAACACTGCGGCGTCGCGCTTCTCGTCCGTGATTGACCGTGGGTCGTGGTCGGTCACCCGCCCGAGGTCCATGTCCATCGATTGCTCCGTTCGCTCTTAATTCGCCCGGTCGTCGAGTGATTCGTCCAACCGCGTGCGCACGTCGCCTGCCTCCACCGGTGCCCACGCTTCGAGGTCGTAGCTCACGTCGATGAGGTAGCGGACGCGCTCTTCGTCGGTCTCCCCGTCGGCGTCCGTCTCTCGGCGAAGCCGCTCCAGAACGCGCTCGCCGAGTCCCTCGCGGTCTACCGTTCGCTCCGGTACGTCCATGATGTGGGGCAGGTCCTCGCCGTTCTCGGGCATCGCGGGAAAGGCGACCGGGCCGGGGACGAGCACCGCCTCTCCCTCCGCATCCGCTTCGACGAGATAGTAGTCCGTCACCGAGTCTTCGATGACCGCCTCGAACGCCGACTCGTCCACTTCCTTGCCCTGTTTGAACGCCAGTTCCGCGAGCGCCTCGGCCAGTTCGTCGCGCGTGAGCGTCCCGAACAGGTCGACCACTCCGGCGAGTTCGTCTTTCGTCTTACTCATTACCGGGAAGCGTCGGGCCACCGATATTAGTGTTGGCGTTCGGGCATGGGTGTGCCGCCTCCCGAACCGTCGCCGGGTCGATGGGGGCGTCCGTCCACGCAGGAAGCACTGTATCGTCACCCGACAGGTCGTCGCGCTCCGTCCGCGGTGGTCGAATCGCCTCGGCGTACGTCTCGACCTGTTTGCGCTCTGCCATCGCGTCGTACTGCATCCCGTTGAACGTCGCGTCGGCAGCGTACTTTCTGACGAATCGCCGTGCCGTCGCGCGGTAGCGTGCAGGAAGCGTCTCGTAGGCCGGTTCGACGCCGTGGGCTTTACACACCTGGAACAGGGTGCGGGCGACGCCGTCGCTCATCGCGGAGAGTCCCCCGGGTCCGGACACGCCCCGGTGGTCGTGTTCGTACCGGCCGAGGTCGACCTGGGCGCTGCCGTCGAACCCGGCGTGTTCGAACGCCCCGCCGAGCGTGCCGACTTCCAGTCCCCAGTCGCGCTCGATTCGGAGGGATGCGGCGAGGTCCGCCGTCGTGGCGAACTCGCCCGCCAGCGCGTACCGAAACGCGCCGAGGTAGTCCAGAATCGGGGCGTCGTGCCGGTCCCGGAGCGCCCGGACGAGCGGCGCGAAAAACAGTCGGAACAGCCGCCCGTATAGTCGTTCGTCCTCGACGCGAGCGTAGTACCCCTTGGTGAACGAGAATCCCGAATCGAGCGGCGCGAGCAGTCGGGAGACGAGTCCCGCGTCGTAGGTTCTGGCGTCGGCGTCGTGGCAGACGACGAACTCGGCGTTCGCTGCCGCGACGCCGAGCGCGAGCCACACGTCCCGGCCCTTGCCCGCCGTCCCGTTCAGGTCGTGGTTCGCGAGCAGGTCGGAAACGCGAGGGCTGGTACACCAGAGTACGGTGAGCGGGAGGTCGAACGCCGAGAGCCAGCGGTGGACGTCCTCGACGGTGTCGGGGGATGCGCGAAGCGGGACGACGACGCGTTTCGGCCCGACCGATTCGAGCTCCGAGAGAATTCGACCGGCGGTCTGCGACCGATACTCGCGCTCTGTCATCGGTACGACGACGGCAGTACGGTCGGTCGGGGCGTCGGGAACCCGGCCCGTCAGGTCGTGGAGCGTCGTCACCTGCTCCTGCACATACTCCATTGGCGGGGATTGGGGGAGAGAGAAGAAAAAGGACGTGGAGTCGGCAGCGGAGTACGACTGACGAGAAGTGAATCGCAGTCGGCGAGTTTCCGGCTCAGTCGTCTTCTTCGTCGGCCGAGTGGAGACGGACTTCGAGTATCGAATTGTTGAACTGTGCCGTGCTCACCTCGGCGTGATTCCAGGGAAGCGAGACTCGCCTGACGACCGTTCCGTCCACTGCGATGACGAACGCGTTCGAATCCTCGGCGAGTTCGACCGAGAGTTCGTCAGCCTCGACGCCAGGCAGGTCGGCGACGATGGTCGCTTCGTCGTCCGACCGATGGGCGGTAACGTGATACGAGTCGGCGCTTTCTCGCGTCGTGTCGGCAGACGTTCGCTCTCGGTTCGGTCGTGTGCTGATTGGCTTCGACCACCGAGACCTCGATTCTCGGTCCGGTTGGGACTGATTTTCGTCTCCTTTTCGGTTCGATTCACGCGGCGGATTCGAAACGTCCACGTCGACGAGTCCTCTCACCAGGTCGGTCACTGGCTGCAGTCCGATATCGAGTCGGATACTCGAATCGTGACGCCCGGTATCCTCGTCGGTGTCCGAGTCGGTCGATTCGTGTTCGTCTTCGTCGTTATCGTCCGAATCTGATGGTGACATTGCTCTCCCTCTGGCGGTGCTCCCGCGAGTGTGCTAGACGGAAGCAAGGAGAGCTAATCAAACGTCCGTTCGCGTAATCGACCGTTAGTTCTTGTTAAAGAGGATACGAGGTGTGGAACGAACCGCCGGTTCTCGTCCCGATTCCACATTCGAACCACTCTCTCCGGTCTTTCAACTCGTCGCCGCTTCGGACGGCAGTCGGTTCGCACGGTGGAGGACGAGAAGGACCCCCAGTACGGCCAGCAGGCCGAACGCGAAGGTTCGGAAGACGTCGTCGAATGCGAACCCGGCGTCGGTCAGCGCACCGACGACGGAACTCCCCGACGCCTGGACGATCATCATGATACCGCTGTAGAGTGCGTAGGCGCTGGCCCGGTTGTCGTCCGGGAGCGAATCAAGCAGGTAGGTGTCGAGCGTCGGAAAGAGGCTGTGGATGACGTACCCGAGCAGTATCGAGACCCCGACGAGTGCGGCGACGCCCTGTGCTGCGGTCACCGCCAGTAGACAGGCGACGAACGCGCCGAGGATAGAGAGCATGAGCGGGACGTGTGGCAGTCGGTCCGCGAGTCGCCCGGTGAACCAGAACGCCGGGACGCCCGCCGCGAAGGTCACGGTGAGCACGAGGTTCGCCGTTCTAGGTGCGAGTCCCTTGGTCTGGAGATACGTCGGATAGAAGTTGAACAGGCCGTTCCAGACGAACCCCGTCGCGCCGATGATGGCGACGCCGCTCAGGATGATGGGCCACTGCCGACGGAACGCCGCCCAGAGGTCGCGGTCTGCCGACCCGGCGTCCGGGAGGTCGGTTCGCCACGCGATGACGAAGAAGACGACCGTGGTCAGGGCGGCCACCATCGCCAGGGTTCCGAGGACGCCTCGCCACCCCACCGTCGCCAGCACTGCGCCGACGAACAGCGGGGCGGCGACCGCGGCGAGTTGGCTGGCCGTACCGTGGATTCCGATTGCCCGCCCGACGCGGTCGGGATACAGTTCGCTCACCAGCGGGTTCGCGGCGATGAAGTACGCACCGCTGGCGACACCCATCAGGAACGCGCCCACGCCGAGCATGGGCACGGAGTTCGAGAGGGCAGTGAATCCGGCCGCACCGGTCAACACGACGCCCGTCCCGAGGACGACGTGGTGGCGCGGGACGCGGGTGAGCAGGTAGCCGGTCGGAATCCGCGGGAGGGCGCTTCCGAGCCAGACCAGCGTGGCGACGAGACCGACCGTGGCGTCACCGACGCCGAACGCGGCCTTGAACGGTTCGAGGAGGGGCGCGAACACCACGCGGGCGAAGTTGACCAGGAAGACCATCGAACTGAGCGACACGAAGAGGCGTCCACGGGACACGCGGAGGGGTTTCGAGAGCGAACAGTCAAAGCTTCCGAAATGGGCAGCGCGTCACGGCGTGTTGCTGGTTCGCATCTCCCAGAGCTCCGAGAAGGTGATGACTTCGACACCCGGCGTGCTGTCGATGTACGAGAGGAGCGTCTCGTACTCGGAGACGGCCATCGTGTTGTCACTTTTGAAATCGTGGAAGTTCAGGATACCGCAGTTTCGGTAGGTGGCGACACGGTCGACGAGCGTCTTGGCGATGTCCAGGTCGTGGCCGATGGTCCGGGGAAGGACGAGCGGGTCGAACCCGTACACACCGGTCGTGTTGACGTTCCCCGACTGGTTCATCCCGCCCATGTAGTGATACCGTCCGACCACGTCGAGCGCCGCCCTGTCGAAGTTGTTTCCAGGGTAGACAATAAAGTCGGCACCCTCGAACTCGTTGTCGATGAGCCACTGCTTGTTGCGCTTGAGGATGCTGTCGAGTTTCGACGTGGAAATCCTTGCGAACGGATTGTTGACGCTTCCGTGCGCCACTACTTCGTCGCCCGCGGTCTGGCGTTCCTGCAGTTCCTCGATGGACATGAACAGGTCGTATTTCACGCCTTCGGGCTGTGGCGGGTGGGTCAACACAGCGGGGAAGTCGTATCGGTCGTGAACCGGTGCAGCGTGTTCGTAGTAGCTTCGTTTCCCGTCGTCCCAGCTGAGGACGACGTAGCCCGTCTCGGGTTTGGGATGGAGGCGTACGTCGTCGACCCACGCTCCGACAGTCTCGTCGCCGGTCGCGTTGGTGACTTGCAACCAGATTCGGTCGATGCTTGTGAGGTCAGGTTCCGTCTCGCTGACCTCGAAGACGCCGGGGCAGGTTCGGAACCAGCCGACGTCCGGCGTTCGATAGGTCAGGCTCCGCAGTTCCAGCGCGGCGTGGTTGTCGTCGGTATCGACCAGAAAGATGTAGAAGCCGATTTTCGAGGGCGTGGTGGTTCGAATCGTCGCGGAGATATCTCGGTCGGAGAAGTCCGTCGGCTCGGACAGTTCGCGCTCTACGATTGCGTGGTGGCCGTCCTCCCCGACCAGCCGGAGGCTCTGTTTTCCCGTCCGTTTCAGTTTCGTATCGGGGGTCGCAGTTCCCCCCAGCGCGTGCCAGCGCGCTGGATTCTCGAACGTGTCGAAGGTCGTCCCTGGCGAACCGTATCGTTCTCTGCTGTCGTATCGCGTCCGGAGGGACGGAGTTGTAGCTGTACTGGTCGTCGTCGACGTCGTCTCGGTCGAGGTGTGTTCTGTCGACAGGGTCGTCGCAGTGGTCGACGTATCGGACTCCGACGAATCGCCGAAACACCCTGCGAGGAGTGCGGTCGAACCGAGTCCCGAAAGGCGGAGTAGTTGTCGGCGGAACAGCGAGGATGGAGGATTATCGGGAATTCCGTTCACCGTGAATATCACTATATTCTAGTTGAAAAAGGAATCGGAGGATACGTAGAATAATACTAGGATTCTCGCGACGACCACCAGACGCATCGCCACTGCAATCATGTCGAATCAGCGATGACTTTTTGTTACGTGCGTCTGTATGACGTGGTGATGAAATCAGTCCGGAGTGGTCTACGGAAGGGAGAGGTAGAGAAAGACACTTACGGGCGGTTGTCGTGCGCGGCGTGCGGAGAGTCGCTCAAAACGCACAACGACCCCGACGAGGTGTTCTCGGTCCGGTCGTGTCCGCAGTGTGGAAGCGAGTGGAAAGTGCTGTAGAGACGCGGGGGAGACGTCCCGGACTCCTCACTCGAAGACGGTGTCGAAGGCGTCCGCACCCATGGGGTCGAAGCGCCCAGCGTCCAAATTCTCCCGGACGTGGTCCGGGTCGCTCGCACCGACCAGCGAGGTGGTGACGCCGGGCGCACTCCGCGCGAAGTTGATGGCACGCTGGGCGGTCGTATCGCCGTCGAGTCGCTCGGCCACGTCTTCGGGTAGTTCTGCTGCGAGGTCGCCCTGCGCGATGCTCGCGCTGGTCATCACGTTCAGTCCCGCTTCCCGTGCGAACCAGAGTGCGCTCTGTTCTCCCTCGGGTCCCTCCTGTGACTCCACGGTGAAGGCGTCGGCCATGACGACGTTGAACGGCAGTTGCACGACTCGAAAGTGCGTCGTCGTGTTCTCCGCCGCCTTCGCCGCCTTGCGTGCGCGCGAGACGATTTCACGAAGCGAGAGGTAGTCGTGGTGTCCCTTCGGAACTCGGAAGGCAGTCCACGTCGCCACGCCGTAGTGGCGGATGTCACCCGTGGCGGCGCGTTCTTCGAGTCGGGTGAAGGTGGCTTCGAGCTGGTCGTACACCGCCTCGCGTGACTTCGAGTACAGTTGCGTCTCGGGATTGTGGACGTAGTAGCAGTCGACGGTGTCCAGCCCGAGGTTGTCGAGTGAACGATTCAACTGGTCGTCGACGTACGAGGGAGCGATACAGTGGCTCCCGCGCACGAGGTCGTCGGTGTCGATGCGGCCAGTATCGACGTACTCCTCTTTGACGAACGCACCCGGATTCTCGGGGCGTTCGCCGTCGAAGGGGACGAATCCGCCTTTCGTGGCGACGAACACCGCGTCACGGTCCACGTCGGCGTCGTTGAGTGCGCGTCCGACCACGCGCTCGCTTCGCTGACACCGGTAGTTGATAGCCGTGTCCACGACGTTGATACCACCTTCGAGCGCCGTGACGATGGCGTCGTGATATCCGTCGTCCACCTCGTCCGTCGGGTCGCCGAGGTACGTCCCGAGGCCGATGCTGGAGACGGCGACGTCGCCGAGCCGTCGAAAGTAGGTGCGTCCGAACTCGTCACCGTGGTCCCTGCGATAGGCGTCGGTTCCCGATTCGGTAGCCATGGTCCGTGATAGTCGAGGAGGCGGTATAAGCGTGGGGAGTGGGGCACGTCGTGACTGGAGACGACCGACCGTGTGTCCCTAGTCGTCGCTGTCCGCTGCGAGTGCCGTGACGACCCGCGAGGGATTCTTCGAGAACACCTTCCGCATGGCGTCTTCGGGCACGTCAAGGGTCAGAATCTCCATCACCGCGACGTTGGGGTGGGAGTTCGGCGCACCGCTGCCGAACAGCACGCGGTCGGGTGTTCCATGATGGCGCGTTCCATCTGCTCGCGATAGCGGACGAAACTCGTGTCCAGATAGCAGTCGTCGCACGAATCCAGCAGGTCGATGGCTTCGTCCATCAGGTCGCGGTTCAGCGGGAACCCGCCGAAGTGCGAGAGGACGACCGGGAACGACCGACCGAGCAGGGTCTCCGCCGCCGTGCTCGGTGGGAAGCCCTCACCCGCGTGCACGACGAGCGGGAGACCGACCTCTTCTAACTGGTCGAGGACCTCCTCGTCCGGCAGGCCGTCGCACGTCGGGTCTATCTTGAACCCGTGGAATCGGTCGTCGTAGGCGTACTGCTCGATGTCGTCCGGTTGGGTGTGCCACTCTTTGCGGCTCGCACCGAAGTTCCGCAATCGTGCGGTGGCGCTCCCGGTCGGGTCGCGCGGGCCGTTGATTCGAGCGAAGGCGACGAACGGACGTTCGACGCTACGACGGGCGACGGCGTTGTTCGCCTGTAGATAGCTCTGACCCTGACGGGGGGCCAGGGAAGACGACGGTGACGACGACGCCCGCCTGGTGCATCTCGCGTTCGAGTTTTTCGGGCGAGATAGCCCGCCCGCGCGCCGTGACGGGTTCTTCCACGGGGAGGCGAGAGTGTACGTCCACGACGCAAAAGCGGTGCTCCAGTTCCAGCATCGCACAATTATTCGGGGGGAACGCACTTTGAATCTATCGGTCGCCGGTTTGCAGGTGCTCACGGGATGCGTGTTTTCCACCTATCCTGCGAACGCAGTAGAAATATTTATATAGAACATCAATCATTCGTTATACTGATGTCAGAATCAGGCTTCGGACAGCGACGCATGGGCGGACGACCGATGTTCATCCTCAGCGAGGGGACAGAGCGAACACATGGTCGAGACGCTCAGTCCTCCAATATCACCGCAGGAAAGGCCGTAAGTGAAGCAGTACGCACGACGCTCGGCCCGCGCGGGATGGACAAGATGCTCGTCTCGGACGACGGCGACGTGGTCATCACGAACGACGGGGCGACCATCCTCAACTCGATGGACATCGAGCACCCCGCCGCACAGATGATCGTCGAAGTCGCACAGACGCAAGAAGACGAGGTCGGGGACGGCACGACCACGGCTTCGGTGCTGGCCGGCGAACTCCTCGCCAAAGCGGAGAACCTCCTCGAACAGGACGTTCACCCGACGACCATCGTCGAGGGGTACGCCCGCGCCCGCGACATCGCCGTCGAAGCTATCGACGACCTCTCTCTCGACGCCGACATCGACGACGAACTCCTCCGGCAGGTTGCAGAATCCAGCATGACCGGGAAGGGCACCGGCGACGTGACGACCGAACGCCTGGCGGAGGTCGTCGTCGGAGCCGTTCGCCACGTGGAGGGTGAGGAGAAGGTCGAACGCGACGACGTGCGCGTCCACACGCAGACCGGGTCGAGTTCCAGCGCGACGGAACTCATCGAAGGTATCGTCACCGACAGCGAACCCGCACACAAGAACATGCCGCGATCGGTCGAGGACGCGACCATCCTCGCAACCGACGGCACCTTCAGCGTCCGCGAGACGGACATCGACGCGGAGTACACCGTCGACAACGTCGACCAGCTCACCGCCGCGATGGACGCGGAAGACAAGCAACTCCGTGACCTCGCCGACGCCATCGCCGACGCGGGCATCGACGTCGTCTTCTCGCACTCCTCCATCGACGACCGCACCGCGGCGTACCTCGCCAACCACGGCATCCTCGCCTTCGAGGACGTGGACGACGACCTGACGACCGCCATCGCACAGGCGACCGGCGGCAAGCGCACGGGCAAGCCGGACGACGTCGACGAGGACGAACTCGGCCACGCAGACCGGATCTACGTCGAGAAGTACGGCGACGACGACCTCGCGTTCATCGAGGGCGGCGCGGCCGCGAAGTCCGTCACCGTCTTCGTCCGTGGCGGGACCGAACACGTCGTGGACGAACTGGAACGCGCGCTCCAGGACGCACTCGACGTGGTCTCGACCGCCGTCGACACCGGAAGCGTCGTTCCCGGTGCGGGCGCAACCGAGATCAACATCGCGGGCCGCGTCCGCGAGGACGCCGCAGGCATCGAGGGGCGCCAGCAACTCGCCGTCGAAGCCTTCGCCGACGCCGTCGAAGTGCTGCCGCGGACGCTCGCGGAGAACACCGGCATGGACCCCATCGACGCCCTGGTCGACCTCCGCGCAGCCAACGACGACACGCCGGGCCGCGCAGGCATCATCTCCTCGGGCGAGACCGGTGAGATCGCAGACCCCGTCGAGGAAGGCGTCATCGACCCCGCCGCAGTCAAGAGCGAGGCGTTCGAGAGTGCCACCGAAGCCGCGACGATGATCGCCCGTATCGACGACGTCATCGCCGCGAAGTAAGCAGTAAGCAACCCGGTTTTTTCATTTTGGTGCTGTCGAATCCAGATTTCGAGGACAGATATAGAGGGTCGTGCTGAATACGGGGCGCGTATCCTGTCGGTGTCACGTCGGGAACACGGACCTGGAAGACTGCAAGAGGCCGACCAGAGCCCCGCTCCTGACCGGCGCGGAGCCAGACTCGTCTTCTCGTCTCGGCGAGGTTTCCTGGATAGGAACGCTGGTGGAAGATCGGTAGCTGCGTCGTCCCGTCCGATTCCGAAATTCGCAGGCGGAACCTTCGTTTCGGCCCAGCTACGCAGTAGCGCCGATAGAGTGATGCCCGTGACAAACCACTAGGTTTGCACTATGACGCAGGCCCTGGGAGATATCCGATATCTCTCCGACTCCGATCATCGCATCACCATCCTCGAACTGTTACTGGAGGCCCCGCAGACCCAGTCCGACTTGCGCGAGCGGGCGGAGGCGTCGACTGCGACCGTTAGTCGCGTGTTGCGGTCGTTCGAGGACCGGGACTGGGTGGTGAGGCGCAGCGGCAGCTACGAGCTAACTCCGGTCGGACGATTCGTCGCTCTCGAGTTCATCGATCTCCACCAGCGGCTGCAAGACGCGGAGCGACTGCAGGATATCGTCGAGTGGCTCCCGGTCGGCCTCGTCGATCTGGGAATCGACCGTTTCGTCGGTGCGAGTCTCACGTTCCCGACGTCGACGAACCCGATGGCGGTCATCGAGCGAACGACGGAACTCGGACGACACGCCTCCAGGTCCCGTGCCCTCTCTCACTACCTCCCGACGATGTGTATCGATGGGCACCTCGAGGCGATCAACGAGGGGACACAGATACTAGAGTCCGTATTCAACAGTGAGATCTACGAAACCGTCGCCTGTTCCCGTCCGGATGGGAGCAAGAAGATACTGGAGGTGCTCGACTCCGACCGAGCAACCCTGTACGTTTACCACGGCGACGTCCCACACGTACTCGGCATCATGGACGACATCGTGTACGTCGGCGTCGAGAACGACACGGGCGTGCTGGTGGCGCTCATCGAAACCACCGACGAGACGGTCTTCCGGTGGGCCACCGACACCTTCCATGCGTACCGTGATGAGGCGACGTTGATGACCCGCGACTCCTTCCAGCAGTTACGGACGACGACGGCCTGAGTAGACACTGCACCCGCTTTTGCCGGAGGAACGATAGAAGGTGCGTCGACCTCTTTGGAGCGGAATATTTTGGTCTCGTCGAAAGCCTCCGTCGATTCGACGTCGGACGGTGAGTCGACCGCGACACACCGGCCGAACCACCGTCCAGTTTCCGGACTATTGGTTCGGCGTCGTCGTCAGGTCGCCGGTTCGACGTTCTGGTTGACGTGGAAGACGTTCTCGGGGTCATACCTCGCCTTGACTGCTCGGAGACGCTCGTAGTTGTCTCCGAAGGTAGCCGGGATGCGGTCCCCGGCCTCGTCCATCATGAAGTTGACGTGAGTGGCACCGGCAGTGTAGGGATGAACTGCTGCCCAGTAGTCGCGGGTCCAGTCGGTGATACTCTGGCGGTCGCCGGCATCGGAACTGACGCCGGTGATGACCATCGACCAGGTGGTGTCGCGGTGGCGCCAGGCGGTCTCGTCGGGGGCGACACGGTCAACGACGCCGTCGATCGGGTAGAGGTGCATTGCCGACTTGGCGGTCGGCACCTCGGCAAACTGCCGGTGGGCAGCGATAGCATCGTCGGTCAGCTCCGTGATGAAGTCGCCTTTCCAGTACCACTGGTAACCCGCCGGGTAGAGCGCGTCGAACAAGCTCTGTAGCGCCGGGTACGGCATCGAAGCGACGCCCTCGAACAGCGGTTCGGCGACGTCGCGGGCCTCCTGAATTACGCTCTCGAACGCCGCGTCCGGACCCGTGTAACACCACATCAAGCCACAGACCTTCTGGCCGTGGATTGCCTCCGGGAAGGAGTCGACCGACGGCACCGCCCCGACGAGGTAGAAGGCGTAGATGTCCTCGGGAGCTTCGGGCAGCCACTCCCGGTACCACCGCATGGTCGTCTCGAGCTCTTCGAGCGGCCAGAACAGCGGTCCGGCGATCACCGTGTCGACAGGGTGCAGTCCGAACTCGAACGACGTGACCACGCCGAAGTTGCCGCCGCCGCCCCGGAGCGCCCAGAACAGGTCCTCGTTTTCGGTCTCACTGGCGTGAACCAGACGCCCGTCGGCCAGCACGACGTCGGCGCTCAGCAAGTTGTCGATGGTGAGGCCGTACTTGCGGGTCAGGTAGCCGTGGCCGCCACCCAGTGTCAGCCCGCCGACGCCTGTCGTCGAAAAGATCCCGCTGACCGTTGCCAGCCCGAAGGCGTGGGTGGCTTGGTCGACGTCGGCCCAGGTGCAGCCCCCCTCGGCCCGCACGGTCCGGGCGTCCGGATCGACGCGGACGCCGGTCATCGCCGAGAGGTCGATCACGAGGCCATCGTCGACCATCGCAAGGCCCTGGCCGTTGTGGCCGCCGCCGCGGATTGCGATCTCCAGATCGTGTTCCTGACCGAAATTCACCGACGCGATCACGTCCGCGACGTTCGCACACCGGGCGATCAGCGACGGACGCTTGTCGACCATGCCGTTGTAGATCGCCCGCGCCTCGTCGTACCCATCGTCCTCCGAGCGGAAGAGCGTCCCCCGTAACACAGTCTCGAACTCGTCGATCGTTTCGCCGTCTGGTACTGCTGGTATTGTTTGCGACATCGTGTCTCTCCCTCGTCCTCCCCGAGACCGAGTAGTGGCGAGCCGTGGTGAACAGCCCAATATTGGATGGGTGACAACGTATAGTCGTCTAGATATATTTTCCCACCAGGCGAGAATCTCTCAGTCGCATTCGGAGAGACTCGCTGTTGGCACTCACTCACCAACGGATTTTGCGATATCAACCACTCGACTGTAGACTGGGTGATCCTCTGGGAGAACCGTGTAGCCGTCGTGTAAACCGTTTTCCGCTGTGGTGAGACCGACCATCTTCACGTCTCCTTGGGTTCGTGACCGAGATCAAAATCGAGGTAGGACCTCACGGTTCCGATCACGGGTACCGCTTAGACCGTTTCGGTCGGTGGTTCGCCCGGAGGACCGACTACCTTCGGCCGATCCTTCGAACTCTGTTACCCTTTCCGATAGACGACAGGCTTTCAGAGAACTCCGGAAGGGCCTACTGGAGACGTCCCCTGTATGCAGCATGCGATTCCTATCCGTTGCTGAGGGCTCAATTGAATCCGCAGAAGACGGCGGGATAAGTCGTCAGAATCAGTGTACTGAAGCGGGAGAGTGCAGTTGTGCAGAAGACACTCTTCCGCTTCGTGAAGCAAGTGGCTTCACTCGCTCAAAAGCTTACTGACGCGGCTCTCATCCAGCTTAGCCATCCAGCCGGCAACGG
>NZ_JBPEHH010000053.1:0-29966 GCF_054177595.1 Haladaptatus ordinarius
GTTGGACGTCATGAGAATCCTTACGCTGTACAGGAGTTTCAGCTAGATAAGATTTATGTCATATGGCTCGAAATCCAGAGAATCTGAGTCATCCCGTCGATGTTTCTTGGACAGGCTCAGAAGTATCGATAATACGGTTCTTTATCCAGAGGTGAGAGTGAAGCAATCGGGGGGAGACAGGAATTTCATCCCCGTTTGCTTCCGTCAGTCCAGTCTTGTGTAGCGAGGCGTGGCACGACGAGGCCACAGTATTGAAACTGTTGCGGAGCGACGACGTTCTGTGGGGGTACTATGGATCAGCTATCCAACATCGTATCACGGCGGCGCGTTCTCGCATCGGGCGCGGTCCTTCTCACCGGGGGAATCGGTTCCGGCGGGTCTTCGAGTTCTCAGTCCGAGGACGGAAGCCGTCTCCTCGTGGAGAATCCGACGAATCGTCCACGGCTGTTCTCGCTCTCGGTATCGAATCGGCCGATCTCGGCGTACCGCGTAACGAACGAGCACGGGGAAACGAAGTCCGTCGAACGAGAGGACGATGGGCTCGGCTTTCCGTTCACGATGCAGATGCAGGCGACGCGAATCGAACCCGAAACGAACACGAGCTTCGACCGCGAGTACACTGTCGAGGCGAACTCCGCGCTCTCGTTTCTGTTGAAGGGGATGCCGGAACGGGGTGAACTCCTCTACACGCTCAAGCCGAAGTCGGCACAGGAAGCGACGTTCGTCTCGACGTGGGGAACGATGGGTTGCAGTTCTCGCTTCGATATCCATCTCAGTCCCTCGGAGACGCGAAGTTCGTGTGGCAGTCGGCTTTCAGATTTCGCCCGATTCGACGCCGGAAACGGGCACACGATAACGCTCTGATTTTGGAATCCTATATTTGCTCGAACGTTAGTTCGGCTCCGTTAGCCGGAAGGGTAGAAAGGACCAGACCCGTACTAGCAAGCAGTAGCGATGAATTGACGGTGCAGTTGCAGTTCCGAATCGAGGTGCGTCTCCATGCAACTCACACAGGTGATAAAGCAGATAGAGCACGCGTTCGCGCCAGTTCGAGAAGTGATGAAACCTATACTGTCCAGTCCGACGGTGCTCGGCGTGTGGGTCGCGCTCGTCCTCGCGTCGGTCGGCGTCCTCTGGTGGGACATTCGAGAGCGCAACCAGGCCCTGCCGTCGCTGATGAAGTTCGTCTGGGCGCTGGTCGTGTTGTACTCCGGTCCGTTCGGGTTGGGCATCTACTGGTACTCGGGCCGAACGCAGATATCATACGATTCGCTGTGGCGACGTAGCTTTCGCTCGACCGCTCACTGTTACTCCGGATGTGGCGGTGGCGAAGTCGTCGGACTGACGACGCTGGTCGGCGTGCTGGCGGTCAGCAGTATCCTGTGGCAGGCCGCCGGTACCTTCACGCTGGCGTATCTCTTCGGGTACGCGCTGACCGTCGGTCCGCTGATGCAGGAAGGCGTCGGGTTCAAAACGGCGGTCGTGGACGCCTTGTACAGCGAGACGCCGTCGATTACCATCATGGAGATAACGGCCATCGGAACCGACCTCCTGATTGCTGGCGGCGCGAAGTTCGGGTCACTCCTGTTCTGGGGCGCGCTCGCCTTCTCGCTGTCGGTCGGGTTCGTCTTTGCTTATCCCGTGAACGTCGTGCTCATCCGACTCGGCGTCAAAGAAGGGATGATGAACCCAGCGGAGATGGGAGAAGGAAACCAGGAGAACGCACAGGCCGCAGACTGACCCCCGATATCGGTGCTACTTCTCTCGTCGACGTCGTTCTCTCCGAACGTCGAACTCCTCTTCGGAGATGTCACCGCGGGCGTAGGCCATCAGCAGTTTTTCGAGCGTACGGTCGCCCTCGTCGTCACTCACGTCGCCACCTCCCCCAGAGCACGCGATACGCGAGGTAGCCGAATCCGACGACGACGAGAAGCGGGACGAGCAGCATGACCCACCGCCACGCAGCAACCTGCCCGCGGAACCCTGCCCCCGTCATCCACCCACCCATCGGAACTGAAAACGCCATCAGCAGTATCGGGACGAACAGGAGGACGGCCAGCACGACGAGGAAGATTCGGAGCAACGAATCGTCCTGGTCTGTCGTACCCATAGTTCGTCGTTCGTTCGTGAGACGAATAATCGTTTTCTCCGACAGGATGGTACGGCCCCCACCGTTAACTCCGCACCGACCGAACTCGGTTTGACGCATGTCCTTTGTTCCCGAACGAGTCACGACCCTCACGTTCGACTCCTACAGCACGCTGGTCGACGTCGATGCGGCGGAGACGGCACTCGCAGAGCGCGTCGAGAACCCCGAACCCATCTCGAAGCTCTGGCGCGCCCGGTCGCTCGAATACACGTTCGTCGCCAACCACGTCGACGCCTACCAGCCGTTCTACGAGATGAACCGCGACGCGCTCCAGTACGCGCTTTCCGCCCACGACGCCGACATCTCCGAGGACGAGCGCGACGAGATACTCGCCGTCTACCACGAACTCGACGTGTTCGACGACGTTCGTGATGGTATCCGCCGTCTCCGCGACGGTGGCTACGACTGCTACGTCCTCTCCAACGGGAACCCCGAGATGCTGGAGTCGATGGTCGACCACGCCAACATTGGTGACCTCGTCGTCGACACCATTAGCGCCGACGAGGTGGAGCGTTTCAAGCCGGACGCGGAACTGTACCGCCACGGCGCTGACCGAACGGGAACGCCTATCGACGAAATCGCCCACGTCACCGCTGGATGGTTCGACGTGCAGGGCGCACGACACGCCGGAATGCAGGGCGTCTGGGTCGACCGTAAAGGAAAACCGTGGGAACCGTTCGGTGACGAACCGGACCTGACCGTCGAATCGCTCTCCGACCTCGCCGACGAACTGGGCGTGTAGCGTCTCGACAGCAGACGACCGAGTCTGGCAAGAATCCAAAGCGGAGTGTGTCTCTCGACTTAGAAAATAAACTCTCTCGTGGCGGTGGTCGAATCGAGTGGGTACACTCTCTTCCGCACGCAGTTCGAGGACGGCTTCGCGTCGCGTCCTCCGCCGCGAACCGGCGCCATACTCACGCTCTCGCTCCCGTGTTCGAACGTCGCTCCGTCGGCCCCACGCTCGCCGGACTACCTCATTCTGTTAACCACAACCGTAGAAAAAGTGGCATCCCTATGGATACACATGAACGTCGTCCAGAGTCTCGTGGAGGCCGCGAAGTTCTTCGGCGAGATGACGTGGAAGACGTGGTGGGCGCTGGTGCTCGGGTTCACCATCGCGGGGGCTGTGCAGGCGTTCGTGAGCGAAGAGCGGATGACGAACGTGTTGGGCGGTCGGGGACTGAAGGAACTCGGTCTGGGGGGCTTTTTCGGCTTCCTCTCGTCGAGTTGTTCGTTCGGAGCCGTGGCGACGACGAAGTCGTTGTTCAAGAAGGGGGCGTCGCCGGAAGCCTCGTTCGCCTCGTTCCAGTTCGCCAGCACGAATCTCGTCATCGAGATCGGACTGGTGATGTGGATTCTGCTCGGCTGGCAGTTCGTCGCCGCCGACGTGTTCGGGGGAATCCTGATGATACTCCTGCTGGCGGCCATCACGAAGTACGTCGTCCCCGACTCGTGGTTCGAGGCGGCCCGCGACCACGTTCGCGCGGGCGACGAGGAGAGCGGAACCGTCCGTGACCCGGTCTGTGGAATGGACGTCGACCCCGACGCCGACGACACGCTCAGCGTCGAAACCGACGGCGGAACCGAGTACTTCTGCTCGGAGTCGTGCAAGCAGACCTACGTGAACCAGCAGAAGGATGCGACGTGGAAGGACAAACTGACCACCGTCTCGGGGTGGAAGAACGCCTTCCGCAACGCCGTCGGCGAGTGGGAGATGCTCTGGGACGACCTCGTCATCGGGTTCATCGTCGCCTCGTTGCTCGCCGCGTTCGTTCCGAAATCGTGGTGGGCACAGCTGTTCACGATTGCGCCACAGGGCACCGTCGCGTGGGTCGTCCTCGGCTCCGCCATCGGCGTCTTCGTCGGCGTCATCACCTTCGTCTGCTCGGTGGCCAACGTCCCCTTCGCGCTGGTGTTGTGGACCTCAGGCATCCCGTTCGGCGGCGTGATGAGCTTCATCTACGCCGACCTCATCGTCCCGCACATTGTGGACATGTACCGGAAATACTACGGCAAACGACTCGCGGCGGTGCTGTTCGTCTCCATCTTCGTCGTGGCGACCGTCTCGGGTATCGTCACCCACTACGCGTGGGCCGCCGTCAACCTGATTCCGAAGCAGGGGTCGACCAGCGGGTCGGTGCCACACACCTACACGACGGTTCTCGACGTGGTCTTCACCGTCGTCTTCCTCGCACAGGTGTACGTGACGTACTTCGAATCCGGCGGCGAGCACGAAGAGATGGCTGCACACGCCGACTGAACGGCGTTATCGGTTCTCCTCGTCCGTTCGGTCGCCCACCAGCGTTCTCAGTTTTCGACCGAGTCGTCGACCCAACCAGACGTAATCGTCGACCGGGGAGGACGCACAGTTCGGCCCCTCGTCGACGTCGCACGCGTCGTCCGATTCGTTCACGAGTGACGGTTGGACGGTCGGCTACTTGTATTGTGTCCTTCCCACAAGACGTATCCGGTGACTGTCGTCGACATCGACCGACTGACGTTATTTTCGTCATCTAGCATGGGGACAACGTTGCACGCGGCAACCTCAACTACTAACTTCCCGCACCGTGTACGTCCCGACGATGACCTACTACGACAAGCGACACGTCGACGGTGAGTTCGACGACGTGGTCGAGCGAACGACGGAGGCCCTCGCGGAGGAAGGGTTCGGGATACTGAGCGAGATCGACGTGAGCGAGGCGTTCGAGACGAAACTCGACATCGAGGAGTATCCGGAGTACCGGATTCTCGGCGCGTGCAACCCGCCGCTGGCGAAAGAGGGGATGGACGCGGAGCAGAACCTGGGCGTCCTCTTGCCCTGTAACGTCGCCGTCTACGACACCGAGGACGGCGTCGTGGTGAGCATGGTCGACCCCGAGGCGATGCTCTCGGTCGTAGACAACCCCGCGATGGACGACATCGCGGCGGAGGTCCGAACGCGATTCGACCGCGTGCTCGAGACGCTCGGCGAGGCGTAACGGACACCGAGGTGGGCGTTCGCTCATCGATTTTCGTCGTCACTCCAGCGAATCGGAGATGACGGTGGCGAACCCTTCGACTTCGTCCCAGTCGGTGTACTCGTAATCACGAGAGGTAGCGGTGTCTCTACCTGTTCGTTTGGCGATTCGCTTCATCACGAACCGCTTTAGCACACCGTACTGGCTGTACTTGAGCGCACCGGGGACGACGGCAGTCCAGTCCGGCTCCCACCCCGTCTCGGAGAGGAACTCGTGAACGTACTCTCGGGCCTGCTCCCACGCTTCTTCGCTGCCATCTGCGGCGGCCAAACTCACCGAGAAGAACGCCGACGGACGTCGATTCAACTCCGCTGTGTGTTCGCGCACGAACCGGGTCACGTACTTCTGGTGTTTCCCCATGTGTATCGACGCGCCGACGACGACGGCGTCGTACTCCGAGAGGCTGAACCCCTCGGGACGGTGTTTCACGTGAACGACTGCCGGTTCGTGGCCTGCATCGTCGAACACCTCCGCGATTCGTTCCGCTATCGTCGCCGACTGCCCCTCGGTCGAACCGTACACGACGAGTATGCGCGCCATCAGTGCCCCCCTCGCATCGAGTCGGTGGCGGTCGCTTGTCGTTGGTTCATCCCGCGTCGGTACGTGTTCCACAGGCTAAAGCGACGGTGGCCACGCTGATTGCCACCGGCGGAAGCTACTGATAGCCGAGCGCCTTCAACTGGTTCGTGACCGCGGAGGGTGGTTCGGTCGACTCTTCGTCGTCCTCCGACTCGATGTCCTCGATACGTGTTTCGACCGCTTCGTGGAGACGGGTGACGACGTCGGTGTCCGCGAGTTCGTCCCACCGGTCGTTCTGCTCGTCCGGGTCGTCGGTTCGGTGGTACAGTTCCCGCTCTTCGGACTCCGTGTGGTAGATGTACGTCCACTCGCTCGTCCGTGCGCTCACCAGCAGTTCCCCGTCGTCGAGACGGCGCGGAATCGGTTGTTGGGTGACGTGTTCGCCGCGAACTGCGACGGAGGTGACCGGCACCGGGTCGGGAGCACTCCCGAGCAGACTCCGTCCGGAAAAGTCGTGGTCGACGCCCATCGCGTCACAGACCGTCGGCGGAATCGAGTTCAGACCGACCGCTCGTTCGACTCGTTCGCGGTCGTCGTCGGGGGAGTCGACGACCAGCGGGACGTGAATCAGCTCTTCGTAGAGTTTCGGATAGTGGGCGAGGTGGCCGTGTTCCATGAACTCCTCGCCGTGGTCACCTGCGAGGACGACACAGGCATCGTCGCGGAAGCCGCGGTCTTCCAGCGCCGAGAGCACGCGTCCGACGCTCTCGTCCACCTGTCGAATCGCGGCCCGATACAGTAACTGTAGTTCGTCTAACGTCGACTGGCCGACTTCCTTTCCCAACCCCGCCTTCGCGTGTGCACGAAGCATTCGAAGAGAGCCGATACTCGCACCGGTTTCGTCGCGAACGTACTTCGGCGCGGGAACGTACGGCGTGTGAACGTCCATGTAGTGCACCCAGAGGAAGAAGGGTGGCTCTGCCCGTTCGACGAACTCGACCGCCCGTCGTTCGACGTCGAGCATCCGGGAGACGTTTCGCGCACCACCTTCGCGTCCGAGCAGTTGTCGTACGGGCGAGGCGGCGACCTGAAGCCACGCCTGCACGGTCGGGTGTGCGGTGAGGTACTTGCTGTAGAGACTATCGCCGGTTCCCGAGGTGAACGTCTCGAACTCGTCGAATCCTCGGTCGTATCCCCAGTGTTCGGTCAGAAAGCCGTTTGCACCGTTGAATCCTGCCGTGGTGATTCTCTCACCACCGAGCGTCTCGGCCAGCGTCGGCTCTTTTGAGACCCCGATACTCCGGGAATCGCTGAACACGTGTTTCGCCCCGAGGATGGAAGGGAACGAGAACGGCGTCCAGTTACCGTGGGCGAACGCGTTCTCGTAGACGGTTCCTCGTGCTCCGAGAGAGGCAACGACACCGTCGGTCGGGAACGAATCGGCCCGAAGTGAATCGACGGTGAACAGTACGGTTACGGGTGAATCGTTTGTACTCATTCTGTCGGTCACGGCGGAGTTCCGTTGTTCGAACGTTCGTCACAGGGGTCAAATAGCTTGCGAGCGAGTGGTCCGTTTCTCTGTCGGTTCGCTTTCCCCACGAATTCGGCGTCGTCAATCGTCCTACCGCCATTTCGTCTGTGTTTTCTGGTATACGAACGACGGCCAGTGATAAACCACTTTCCACGGTAACCTGGCTACGCGACCGGCTCGAGTTTCGCGCTGAAGTGACGAAGCTCCTCCATCTCCGGCTCTTCGACGACTTCGAGGCCGGTGTGTTCGCCGCGCCGCGCCGAGACCTTCTCGAACGTCTCCGCGACGTGCTCCAGGTGGTCGCGGAAGTACGAGCGGCGTGGCAGACAGAGACGGACGAGTTGCGGGCGGTCCTCGCCGGGGAACGCGAACTCACCGAGTTCGACGCCACGAACGCCGCCCTCGCGGTACAGTTCGCCGACCAGCACCTGCCCGGGGAACTCCTCACGGGGGATTTCAGGGAGGTACGCCTCGGCGTCCACGTACACGGCGTGGCCCCCGGTCGGCGTGTAGACGGGAACGCCGGCGTACTGGAGGAGGTCGCCGAGTTCCTGCACCTGTTCGACGCGCGATTCGATGTACTCCTGCGTGACGGCCTCCCGCAGTCCGACCGCCATGGCTTCGAGGTCGCGGCCAGCCAGGCCACCGTAGGTGGAAAAGCCCTCGAAGAGGATTCCGCGTTGTTTGGTCCGTT
This sequence comes from Haladaptatus ordinarius, assembly GCF_054177595.1. Taxonomy (NCBI): domain Archaea; kingdom Methanobacteriati; phylum Methanobacteriota; class Halobacteria; order Halobacteriales; family Haladaptataceae; genus Haladaptatus; species Haladaptatus ordinarius. Next base: position 7,911 of record NZ_JBPEHH010000053.1, read on the forward strand.
CGAACAGCGTTTCGTCGCGCACCCCGACGAACCCGCCGATGTTCGAGAGCGCGTCTTTCTTCCCGCTCATCACGATGGCGTCGGCGTACGAGAGTTGCTCGCTGGCGATGGCGGCGACGCTCGAATCGGCGAACTCCTCCTCGCGTTGCTGGACGAAGTAGGCGTTCTCGGCGAACCGGCAGGCGTCGACGACGAACGTGGCGTCGAGTTCGTCGGCCACGTCGCGCGCCTCGCGGATGTTCTCGACGCTCACCGGTTGGCCGGCCATCGAGTTGTTCGTTATGGTGACAACCAGCGCCGGGATGTTCTCGGCACCGACGTCGTCTGCCAGTTCACGAACCTTGTCCGGGTCGAGGTTCCCCTTGAACTGGTCAGTCTCGGGGGCGTCGACCGGACAGTCTACCGGTTCGGCGCCGTTGTTCACGATGTGCGCCCGCGTCGTGTCGAAGTGTGTGTTGTTCGGCACGACGTCCCCCTCAGAGACGAGAACGCCGTAGAGGACGTTCTCCGCTCCTCGTCCCTGGTGGGCCGGAACGACGTTCTCGAAACCCATCACGTCGGCGACGCTCTCACGCAGGCGTTTGAAGCTATCACTCCCGGCGTACGCCTCGTCCCCGCGCATCATCGCGGCCCACTGGTCCTGGCTCATCGTTCCCGTTCCGCTGTCGGTCAACAGGTCGATGAACACGTCCTCGGCATCGAGGTTGAAGACGTTGTACCCCGCTGCTTCGAGATTGGCGACCCGCTCTTCTCGGTCGGGGAGGGAAATCGGTTCGACGACTTTGGCTCGATACGCTCTCATGGCCGAAGATGTGAAACCTGTGCCCTTAATCCTGCTGAGATAGCTTCGAACACGGACGCGCGAAACCGGGGCTCGTCCCCCGAATCTGGCCATCGGTAGCTGATATTGCGGGTACCAGTTTCACGCTCCCGACGTTCGAGGAAACCCTTCGCACCCAGGAACTCGAACACTGTGTCACGAAACTCGGCGTGGAGGACGAATACGAGCGACTCGAACAGGCGTGATTCCCTCAAAGAGGAACACGAACGCAATCGCCAGCAAGTCAGTACGGGTAGTCCATCTGTGTCGCAATCGCGTCGCGCGTCTCCTCGTCTTCCAGTTCCGCGACGAGTGCCAGACCGAGGTCGATGCCCGACGTGACGCCGCCCGCCGTGACAACCCGGCCGTCCCAGACCACCCGCTCTTCGACCACCTCGCAGTACTCGGCGAGTCGGTCGAAAGCGTCGGGATGGGTGGTCGCTCGCTTTCCGTCGAGAAAGCCCGCCGCTCCGAGCAAGAGCGACCCCGTACACACCGAGATGACCCACTCGGCATCGGCACTCGCCAGCCACGAGACGAACCCATCGTCCTCGGCGAGTTCGCGCGCGACGAATCCTCCCGGGACGACCAGCACGTCGTACTCAGAGAGGGGTTCGTCCACCACGTCCGGGACGATTTCGAGTCCGGCGTTCGCGGTGACACGCTCCGTCCGGGCACAGACGTCCCACGACACGTCGTCGCAAAATCCCATCGTGTCGAGTCGCGTCAGTGGGTCGTAGACGCCGACGAAATCGAGCGCGGTCATGCCGTCGTAGGCGACGAAGGCGATGTGCATGCGGACTCGTTCGAAGTCCGACTGCTTGGGTGTTGTCGTGGGGGCTTCTCCACCCTCTTCTCTCACTCGTACCGGAGCGCGTCGATGGGGTCGACCCGCGCCGCACTCCACGCCGGATAGAGTCCCGTCACCATCCCGACGACGAGGCCGACCGCGATGGCGACCGGCACGACCTCGACCGCGAACATGAGCGGGAGGCCGACGTACGCGGTGGCGGCGTACCCGCCGACCGCGCCGAGCACGACCCCGAACAGCGACCCGATGAGACCGAGCAGTATCGCCTGCGTGAGAAACAACTGGAGGACGTCGCGTCTCTGTGCGCCGACGGCTTTCATGATGCCTATCTCCTTCGTGCGCTCAGTGACGCTCACGAGCATGACGTTGGCGATGCCGAGTGCGGCGACGACCAGCGAGACGACCGCGATGCTCGTGACGAACGTCGTCAGTGTCGTGAGCAGTTCTTTCACCCGGTTGACGAGGTCGCGGTCGGTCCGGACACGGACGGCGTACTCGTCCGGCGCGAGTCGCCTCGCGTCGGAGTTCGAATCGAGGTAGGACTGTACGGCCGCTTTGGTCTCGGGTATCGTGCCGTGACCCTCGGCGACGACGGTGAGTAGGGGATAGACGCGCTGTTCGGTGCCTTGTGTCGGGCTCTCGACGGTCGAACTGTAGAACGGATCCGCCGGGACGTACACCTGCGGCGTGGACGTTCCCCTCTCGAACTGGCTGGTCCCTGCCGAACTGTTGAGCACGCCGGCCACGCGGGCGTCCACGGTCGTTCCGTCCGCCATCCGGAGCGAGACCCGGTCACCGACCGTCGCGGTGTCGTCGAACAGGCGGGCCGCGAGCGGGTTCAAGACGACCTCGCGTTTTCCGCGCTCGAACGGCCCGCCGACGGCGAACTGTTGGCCGTCGAACTGCGCTGGCGTCGTGGCGACGACGTTGTTCTGGCTCACCGTCTCGCCGCGGTGTGCGAGCGCGACGACCGGGACGGTGCCCTGCGGGACGACCCTCGCGACGCCGTCGATTCGCCGGAGTCGGGTGATGTCGTGGTGGGTGAACACCGACTGTGCGCCGAAACCGGGTTGCCCGCCGGATGGTCCGGCCCAGACGTACATGTTCGGTGCCTGGTCCCCGGCGACCTGACTCAGAATCTCTGCCCGGAGGCTCGTTCCGAGCGTGACGAGCGTGATGACGGCGGCGACCCCGATGACGACGCCGAACGCCGAGAGCGAAGAGCGCACTCGGTGGCCTCGAATCGCCCGCAGGCTCATCCGCAACGTCTCGCCGAAATCCATTACCGCGCCTCGCCGACCCGCCGAGGTGTGTCGATCTCTTCCACTCGCTCCACCGTCCCGTCGAGGATGTGAATCACGCGTTCGGCGTGTTCGGCGATGTTGCGTTCGTGGGTCACCATGAGGATGGTGTGTCCGTCGTCGTTGAGTTCCTGAAACAGCGCCATGATCTGCTGGCCCGTCTCGGTGTCCAGGTTCCCCGTCGGCTCGTCGGCGAGGATGATGGCCGGGTCGTTCGCCAGCGCCCGGGCGATGGCGACGCGCTGGCGCTGGCCACCCGACAGTTCGTTCGGTCGATGGTCCTCCCGCCCCCGGAGTCCGACACGATAGAGCAGTTCGTCGGCGCGGTCTCGCCGCTCCGAACGCGAGATGTTCTGGAAGATGAGTGGGAGGGCGACGTTCTCACGGGCGGTCAGTCGCGGCATCAGGTTGAACGTCTGGAAGACGAACCCGACCTCTTCTCCACGAACCGTCGTTCGCTCGCTGTCGGACAAATCCGTGACTTCGCGACCGTTGATGTGAATCGTTCCCTCTGTCGGCGTGTCGAGACAGCCAATGAGATTCAAAAGCGTACTTTTTCCCGACCCACTCGGCCCCATCACCCCGGTGTACGAACCCAGCGGAATCGATAGTGTCACACCGTCTAACGCGTGCACCGGTTCGCCGAGATAGTACGTTTTCCGGATGTCGGTCAGTGTCACAGCGTCGCTCGGTTCTCCATCGGTTTCGGTCGCCGAGTGGCTGGCGGCCATACCACTGATACCATCCCGAACGCCTAAACCCTGGCCCATCTGCCGTCCCTCCTGCCTGTGGAAAATAACTCGGCTGCACCAGCGACGACCTCCTCGCCGACTCGCACACGTGGGTGGTCGACTCACCAACTGAGGGATCGTAATCGCTCACAAGTGATTGTAATATGAACAAAAACAATTCGAATAGATTGTAACTCACCCAGTATATTCAAGCCAGACGCGAACGACACCGACTTCAGTGGGTGGCGTTCGCTCGTGGCACCAGTGACCAGTGTCTCCATCACGGAGACAGAATGCCCCCTCCACCGGAGTCGATACCCATGACGCACGTACCGGACCACGTCCCTCGAATCGTCGGACAGCTTCCCGTTCCCGAGGTGCGGGTATTGTTATCGACGTTTCTCCTCGTCGTGCTCGTCTTCGTCGTGTGGCTCCTCTGGAAGGTCGCTCCGAGGTTGAAACAGTACGTCAATCCACGGCTCGTCGACGTGGTTCTTTTCGCCGTGACAGGAGTCGTCGCGGTCCTCGTCGGGCAGTACGCCCTCTCGCTCTGGGCCGACGCCGAACCCGCCGTCCAGGAGGTCGACGTCTTCTCTCGAATCACGGCCACCGGCCTTCGAATCGCAATCACGTTCGGCGTCATCGCTGCGGCGTACGTCGGTTCGGGGATGTTGATTCGCTTCGTCGAACGGTTTACCACCCGAACCAGAGAGATAACGAGCCACCAGACCGAGGTCATCACTCGACTCGTCGAAGTCGCCGTCTACATCTTCGCTGGCTTGCTCCTGTTAAGCGTCTGGCGCGTCGACGTTCGTGCCCTCCTCCTCGGAGCCGGGTTCCTCGGCATCATCATCGGCCTCGCCGCGAACGAGCCGTTGAGTGCTCTCATCGCAGGGTTCACGCTCATGTTCTCGCGCCCGTTCGAAATCGGTGACTGGATAGAGATAGAAGAAGACGAGGGAATCGTCACCGACATCACGTTGTTCATGACGCGCATCGAGACGTTCTCGGGAAAGTTCGTCGTCGTCCCGAACGACGTGGTGAGTTCGAACACCATCACCAACTACGGGCGAAAGGGACGCCTCCGACTCGAACTGACCGTCGGTGTCGATTACGGAACCGACCTCCAGCACGCCATGGACGTCGCGGAACGGGCGATGGCCGACCAGTCGACGGTTCTCGAGGTGCCACGTCCGTCGGCCGTGTTGACCGAGTTCGGCGAGTCCGCCATTCTCATCGAACTCCGGTTCTGGATCGACCGCCCGAGTAGTCGTCGGCAGTGGCGTGCAATCTCGGCCGTCATCGCGGCCGTCAAATCGGCCTACGACCGGGAAGGAATCAAGATTCCGTTCCCCCAACGGGAGGTGGCGACCCGAGAAGAGACGGGCGGTTTCAGAGTCGTCGACGGGCGAAACGTCGACCGACGAATCGAGTGACGTTCCGCCGTGTCGACTCTCACCGGAGCTTTTTCAGACAGGTGTGACAGTATTCCGCATAGTCTGGATTCAGTTCGTCGCACGCTCGACACCGACGCCATCCTTCCGCCACCTCCTCGGAGCGTGTCGGGTTTCGGTCTACCGTACCCTGCCCGAACATGACGGCCGATATCGGCGATTCCGGTATCGCTCCGAACTCTCCGTTCATCGTCCGATTCACGAGGTCGTCGTCACGGAGTGCCATTAGCCCTCTCCACAGTCCGAGAAACAGAATCGTCGGTGCGATAGTGAGCACCCCCCCGACGAGTACTCGAAAGGTGAGTTCCGCGTCCATGCCACATGTTATCGTGGCAAAGCAATTAGCGTTTTGACGACCTGTCTGTTCTGGAGTGACGTTTCTCCCCTTCGTACCCGACCGGATTGCGCGTCTCACAGCGCGGACATCGGTTTCGATATCGGTCGAGGTTTTCGCCGCAGTACCGACAGGTGTAGGTTCTGTCTTCGTCGCTGGTCGCCCCGGCCGTAGAGCGCCGATTCGAAAACCGGTCTCGGAGGATGAACGCTCCACCGACGACGACGACACCGACGACGACTGCAACGAAGAGGAGGGTGTTGTCCACTCCGGGGATGGTCACGACTCCACCGGACCTCTCCCCCCTGAAGAATCGTCTCCCGACTGACAGTGCAGCAAACAGTACCAAGAGTCGTATCAGTCTTCGATTGCCCAACACGCTAGTTGGCCACCTCGAATCCCGTCTCCATGCGATTCCTCGGGTGCGAGAAAGCATAAGCCCTCGGTATCGTGGGGGTCCGGTATCCGCCTTTCGGACCGCGGAGTGTAATCGGCTCATCCGTCCCGGGTCCGGTAAGCACGACTTATGAGTCGGATGGACGACGTTGGTACATCGGAGACGACGTCCGCTACACTTCAGGCTGACCATAACAAAATGAATGGCGTATACATACTATTATAATGAGCTCCGGAACAACGGACACTATTCCTTTAGTCGTCGGATTTAAGTTCAAATCGGTCATAAGATTTCTCGTGCAATCGACCGATGGTTCACGGTGGGATAGGGTCGGGTATCTCACTCCGAGCGAGGGGAAAGGCTCAGTGAAAACTCCCGGTACGTCTACCGGACCCTTCGCAAGAACTACTTACTTGAAGGGAGACGGTTCACGCACAGAGGGTGAGTAGTATGGTAGGTTTGTTCGGCGTCTTCGGCGACCGAAGGAGAGGTCTCGCCACGTTTCCAAGTTTGCAGTGGTCGGACTCCGAACGAACGTCGACTTTCGGTGACGACGACGTCGTCGTGTCGAGTTCATTCCACTCGTCGGTGGCCGACGACCAGCCGGCACAGACGGCAGACGACCAGACGCTCCTCTGGATACAGGGTGACGTGTACGGTTTCGAACGCGGAGGGACCTACAGACCACGACCATCGACCGTAGACGCGCCGACCTACTGTGCGAACCTGTACGAGGAGCACGGTCTCGATTTCGTCGAGGGTCTCAACGGTCAGTTCGCCTGTGTTGTCTACGACCGCGCCGCCCGTAACGTACACTTCGTCACCGACCGGCTCGGGTCGTACCCCCTCTTCCACACCCGCCCCGACCCCGACACCGTGTTGTGTTCGACCGACATCCAGGCCCTTCCGTCGTACCCGGGTTTCGAACCATCGTTCGACGTCGACTATCTCGCGGAGTTCCTCGCGTTCAAACGCTCGTTCGGCGTGACGACTCCGTTGACGGAAGTCGAAAAACTCCCGCCGGCCACGGTGACGACGCTCGATCTCGATTCGATGACCAGTCAGTCACGATGCTACTGGCGACCGGAGTACACGCCGGTCGACGCATCGTTCGAGTTCTTCGTCGAGCGATTCACCGACATCTTCCAGCAAGTGTTCGACGAGTGGGTACGCGACGACCTCGATTACGGCGTGTTGCTGAGCGGTGGGAGCGACTCGCGACTCATCATGGCCGCGATGGACCAGTCTATCGTCGGCTTCCACATGAACGACTGGTACAATCGCGAGGCGCGAACGGCGGAACGAGTCGCGACCGCCGCAGGAAACGAGTTCGCCTTCCTCCACCGCGACCGCGATTATCGAGCACGTGCCCTCGACCGAAACGCGCCACTCTCTAACTTCGACGGCTGGTTTACGCAGGGGTACCCGACCGGATTCGCCGACGAGATTACGGACTCGGTGGACGTTCTCCTGTCGGGTCTCTACTCCGATACGCTGTTCAAAGACCAACCGATATCCTCGCCGAAAGTGTCTCTCGGCCCACTCGGGACGGTGACCCTCCCGTTCGAGAAACCCGTCCGTTCGGTCGACGAGTTCATCGACGAACTGGCCGTCGAGACACCTGCGTATCTCGACGGCGTCGACCTCGAATCGGTGCTCCGTGAAAACATCACGGCCGACGGCAACAGCATCGACCATCACGGTGTCAAGTATCGCTCGCTTCGGGAACTCGTCCTCTGTCACGACTACTACCCGCTGTCGAACGACACCGAACTCATCTACACGAACAGTCTTCGCCAACTGCGACCCTACCGGACGCCGTTCCTCGACAACCGTCTCGTCGACTTGCATCTCTCGATGCCGGTTCGATATCGGCTCCGGCGAAACGTCATCCACCGGGCGATCGAGCGACTCGATTCCCGTCTCGCAGCGATTCCACATGCGGAGACGGGCGTTCCCATCGAACGTTCCTTCCCTGTCGAATACGTCAGCAAACACCTGAACGCACTTCGACGGAAGATTCTCGACACCGAAACCCTCCCCGAACCCTGGTTCAAGCACGGTCCGTGGTCGAACGACGCTGAACTCATCCGACACCACGGATTCGTAGAGGAGGTTCTCGCGGCACGCCAAGACACCATCGACGACCTGCCGTTTCTCGACCCGGAGGGGGTCACGCAGTGTTTCGACGACCACCTCGCCGGAGAAGACAACACCGTCGAACTGTTTACACTGCTGACTCTGCTGGCGATGCCGGTCACGGAACAAATACGAGACCTCGAATCGGGAAATGACGGTCGAGCAGTATCGCGTCAATCGCTCCAGTCGCCGACGTCCGTGACAGTAAACCGAGGGGATTCTCGGTGACTGACGACGGGCTTCAGGTGCTCGTGGTGGGTATAGACGGGGCCTGTCAATCGGTTATGGACCCGCTTTTCGACGACGGTGCGCTCCCGAACCTCGAACGGCTCTTAGAAGAGGGTGTCTCGGGGCCACTCGAATCTCAGATTCCGCCGTGGACGCCGAGTGCGTGGCCCTCGATGTACACCGGGGTCAACCCCGGCAAACACGGCGTCTTCAGCTTTCTGGACTACGACGGGTACGACTGGGACGTGGTCAACGGAACCCACGTCCGGGCCGACACCGTCTGGGAACTCCTTTCTCAGCACGGCCATTCGAGCGTCGTCGTCAACGTGCCGGTGACTCACCCACCCCGTGAGTTCGATGGCGCGCTCGTGCCGGGCTACATGGCCCCCGAATCCCCGCCCTGCCATCCGTCGGGCCTCCTCGACGAGATACGGGACGCTATCGGCGACTACCGCGTGTATCCGAATTCGGACGACGTGAGCACGACGGAAGCCGTCTCGGAGTACCGCTCCGTCACCGAGATGCGCGGAGCCGCGTTTCGGTACCTCGCAGACCGCTTCGACCCCGACTTCGGGTTCGTCCAGTTTCAGAGTACGGACACGGTGTTTCACGAACACCCCGGCGAGGACGACGTCGTTCGGGCGGTGTACGAGGCGATCGACGAAGAAGTGGGACGAATCGTCGACGCGTGTGACCCCGACACCGTCCTCGTCGCCAGCGACCACGGCATCGGCGAGTACACGGGTCACAGTTTTTACGTCAACGAGTTCCTCTCGGAACGAGGGTACACGGCGGTCACGCAGGGCGGCGAGGGGATGCCGTCGTGGGTCCCGATACGGGACGGTCAACTCCGAGACGGAGCCGAGTCGTCGGGCGACCGCAGTCTGGTGCGAGAGCTAACTGCGTTCGCGGCCCGATACGGTTTCACGACGCATAAGGCGGGCAAACTGCTCGAGACGGTTGGTCTCCGCGATTTCGCGGCCCGGTTCGTCCCCGACGAGGCGGTCCGGGCGAGTAGCAGACAGGTCGATTTCGCCGACTCACAGGCGTACATGCGAGCCAGAATCGAATGCGGCATCCGCATCAATCTCGAAGGGCGCGAACCGGACGGTGTCGTCCCGCCCGAGCGATACGAAGACCTTCGGACGGAACTCGTCGACCTGCTCAGCGATGTCGAAACGCCAGACGGCGAACCACTCTTCGAGGAAGTCACTCGCCGCGAGGAGTACTTCGATGGCCCGGAAGCCGAGAAAGCCGTCGACGTCGTCACGGTTCCGGCGGAGTTCGACCACTTTCTCTCCGCCGAACTCACCGGTCACACGTTCGCCGAACCCGGTCAACCGTGGAATCACAAACGCGACGGTATCGTCGCAGTGACCGGTGACGGCGTTCGGGATACGCTCGAAGACGCACACCTCTTCGACGTAACGCCGACCATCCTCTCGCTGTTCGACCTCCCTGCGAGCACGGAGATGGACGGCAGCGTACTGTCGTGTGTCGACGCGAGCGGCGAGCGAGCGTACTCGACACACCGACCGCAATCGCAGGGACGAACGAAGACTGACGACGACTCGATAGAGGATCGACTGACTGCGATGGGTTATCTTGAAAAGTAATGACGATAGAGATACGCGAAGCGACAGGTGACTCGCTCGACGAATGGAATTCGTACGTCGAACGCTCGAAGCACACGACGCCGTTTCATCGGGGTGAGGCACTGTCTCACCTCGCACAGACGGCCAACGCCAAACTTCGGCCACTCGTCGGGTACAAAGGACAGGAACCCGTCGGTCTCTTCCCGCTGTTCGAGACGACGATGGGGCCGTTTCGGATGGTCTACTCGCCGCCGCCGCATCTGGAGGTGTACTACCTCGGCCCGGCGCTGCTCAACTTCGAGAAACTCAAACAGCGCAAGGCCGAGCGGCGCCACCGCGAGTTCATCGACGGCTGTCTCGACCGCGTCGACGAAGAGATAGACCCGGATTACCTCGACGTCCGGACGGTGGACGAGTACTCCGACGTGCGACCGTTCTCGTGGAACGAGTTCGACGTGTCGCCGTCGTACACCTACGTCCTCGACATCACCAAGGACGACTTACTGATGACGTTCAGCAGCGACGCCCGGAGCAACATCAGGAGTCGAGACGAGGGTGACTGGACGATTCGAGAGGCCGGCGTCGAGGGCATCGAGCGAGTCATCACCCAGATTCAGAATCGCCACGAAGCACAGGACAAAGAGTACCGAATCGACCCCGCCTTCGTGACCGAGTTGTACGACCGACTCCCGGACGGGCAGGTTAGACCGTATGTCTGCGAACGCGACGATGAAATCGTCGGCGGTCTCGTCACGCTGGAAAACGACGACACCATCTACCGCTGGCAGGGCGGGGCGAAACCGGACGTTGACTTTCCCATCAACGACGTACTGGACTGGCACATCATCCAGGAGGCGAAATCGCGCGGGCTGTCGCGCTACGACCTCGTGGGCGCGAACCTCCCCCGGCTCTGCCGGTACAAATCGAAATTCGGCCCGGAGCCAGTTCCCTACTACATCGCCAAGCGGCGGACGACCCGAATGCGAGCGGTGACCGACGTCTACCGACGATTGCCCGACTCGCTCAAGGTGTTCTCGGAGTAAGCGCGACCGTTTTAAACACTCACACACGTATGACAGGAAAACCTACGACCCACGACGACGAGAAGTCCACAGATAGCGGCACGCATCGACGCTCGTATCTCCTCGCGACTGCCGGCGTCCTCGGTTCCATCGGGAGCGTCTCGGCAGTGCTGGCGGCAGACGAGGAGGCACCACCCGACGACTTCGAGAACGGAGACATCCGGAACTCGGAGTTCGTCCTCGAACAGGGCGACACCTGTCTCCCACTTGCCGTCGTTTCGCCGAACGAGAGCCTCAGTGTCGAGGAGTTCTACGATTATCGTTCGTCGGACACCGACCCGACCGGCTGGTACAGCGCGTACGGTCCGGCCACGGCGCTCGAACAGCCCGGAAACACCATCCTCTACCTCTACGACGGTCCGAACGGGACGAGTCTGGTGGTCATGCACAGCAAACGCGGTGCCGAAAGCGGCGGCGCGGTGACGTTCAACTTCACGGGACTCCCCGGCGACGGCGAGTGGGCGGTCACGGACGACCAGTACAACGCTTCTACCAACTACGACAACTTCGAACGGTCGAACGGCAACTGGTCTATCGACTGGACGTGGGCCACCGACCCGGACCACGGCGGCGGTGCAGACGGTGGTGCCTTCCGAGGCCTGACGACGGACTCCGAGTTTCGAATCGACCCGGCGTTCAACGAGCAGGCAGAGCTGTACGGAGACCACTACGATGGTGAAGTAAAGCAGTGGAACGCTCTCGCCGCCACCTCCGAGGAGTACGGGTGGGTGTCGCTGGACATGGACCAACCGGTCGTTATTCGAACGGGCGAGTGCGACCAGTCGGGGCTCCCGCCCACGGTCACCACGACGGAAACGACGACCACAGAAACGACGACCACAGAAACGACGACCAGTACGACGGAAACGACGAGCAGTACCACGCTGACGACGACCGAGACGACGAGTGCGACGAACGCACCGCCGTCGTCGCATTCGTCGACCACCGACGACAAGGCTGCCGGACCGGGCGGGTCGCAGACGACCACGTCGTCCGGCCAGGACGGTTTCGGCGTGATTGCGGCACTCGGTAGCGTTCTCGGTCTCGGTCTCGGCTTCCGCGAACTGGTTCGCGATGAGGAGTGACCGAGAGGGCCCCGAGTCACCTCCCGTCTCCGAGAGGGCACTCACCGCGAAGGAGCATGGCGAGTTCCCGTCCCAGCCTTGCTGTGCCGGCTCACTCGACGACGGCCGGTTCGTCGTACTGCCGGGCGTCCCACGCGACGAACGTCCGTGCGAACCGAGCGAGAGCGGCGAACACGCGTTCGACGCGGTCGTTCGCGGTGACGGCTTCATCGAACGCGTCTAACCACCCGAGATTCTCTATCACCGACTGCTGGAGGCCACGGAGGTCGGCGGCGGTTACGTCGGCGTCGAGTGGGTCGGTGTACCGTTCTGCCTCACGGGTCGCGAGCGCGCTCACGAACTCGAACTGTGCCGCGAGATGGTCGGGTATCCCGTCGCCACGATCCGGGACGAACCCTGCTCGGGCGTATTGGTGTGCGATTCGAGCGGCCGGGTCGCCGAGGAGTTCGCCCGCCGTCCCGACGTCGTGGTAGCGTGAGTCCGACTCGAACGACTCGCTCGGACTCCCGTCGTACGCCGACGCGAACGGTGGAACGTAGTAGCTCCCGGGAACGACGAACAGGTTGTCGTACCCTACTGCGAGCGTCTCACGCTCGAAATCGGCGGCAGACAGCGGTTCGACGTCGATTTCCACCGGGAACTGCTCGGCGAGTCGGGCGAACACGTCTTCTTCCATCGCACTGGCTAACACGTCCATCTCGCCGTCAAACACCGCCGCGAGGAGCGCGTACGTCCGGGCCCGCGCACGAGCGAACGCGGCCGCCTCGTTCGCATCGCCGTTCTCGACGACCGTCGAGGTCATTCGAGGGCCTCCACCTCGACGTAGGCGTCGTACTGCGCGTTACTCCCGCCGACCAGGTCGCTCAGGCCGATGTCGCCGAGAGTGCTGTCGAGCGGTTGCAAGAGGTTGACGGCGAAGCCGGCGTCGCGTCCCTTCGCCAGTCCCGGGTCTTCGCGCATCGGTTCGTCGAACCGGTAGGGGGTATGCCCGTCAGGTTCGACCGCGGCCATCGTCTCGCCGTCGACCGTCTGTTCGGTCGCGCCGTCACCGGTACGACCCCAGCCCCACATCGTCCCGACGACGCCCGGCCGGATGCCGTTCGTGACCATCGCGACACCTTCGACGCTTCGCGTTTCGGCCTCGATTCGGATGCGGTCGCCGTTCTCGATGCCGCGTTCGTCCGCGTCGACGGAGTTGATCCACAGCGGGTTCTCCGGACGGAGTTCGCGCAGCCACGCCGCGTTGGTGGTGCGGTGTGACCCCTGTGTCCGCGGCTTCCAGTTGATGAGCTTGAGGGGCCGGTCGGGCTCGTGCGTGCTCGTCACCGGCAATTGCACGTCGCCGTTGTAGTGGACGACGTCCTCGACCCGCGGTAACGGGTCGAACCGTTCGCCGGTGTAGGAGTGTTTGCCCTTCGCGGTGACCTCGCTGTAGAAGTCCACCCGCGAACCCAGTCGATAACGCATGTGGTCGCCTTCGTACCCGTTCGAACGGTCGTCCGACCGCGCGACGTAGTCGTAGTCGTGGCCTCGCTCGGCGAACGCCGCGGCGTATCCCTCGACCGGTTCTTCGAACCGCCCGCCGCGGTTGAGCACGGTGACGACCTTCCGCCACTCTCCGGGCTTGACTGCTTTCCGCCACGTCTCGATGTCGAACCGGTCGCCCAGTCCCTTCTCGTGTGACTCCCGGAACACCCGGAGTTCGTCGTCGCTCGCGTCCGCGACCGGGTCGCGGTCGTAGGCGATGTTCGCGGTCAGTTTCACGTAGAAGTCCTCGGCCCGATGTAACGGCCAGTCGTTTCCGTCGGCGTCCGTGATTGCACCCGCACCGACCCCGGGGAGGTCGAGTTTCTTCCAGATGTCGATGAGCACGTCCTCGGCGGGACGCGCGTCGGGAACGACGCTCACGGTCGGCTGGCTTATTTTCTCGACAGCGAGCCGGCGGTTCGGGTACGTCCCGAAGTTCTCCCACCGTTCCAAGTACGTCGGTTCCGGGAGGATGTAGTCTGCGTACTGGCTCGTGTCGCCGATGACGGTGTCGAACGCGACGACCAGTGGAATAGCCGTCTCGTCATGCAGGACGTCCGGAACCTTGTCGCCGCCGCCGATAGCCATCACGTGGTTGTTCGAGTACGGCCTGATGAACAGTGCGTTCACCCCGTAGGGATAGCGGTCGTTCGCACTCCCGTAGAGTTCCTGGGTGGCGTACGGCGGTGCCACCGGGAACCACGGCCGCTTGGCGGGATAGCCGCCGTCGCGCTCGAACAGCGACGTCTCCTCGTAGTTGATGCCACCGCGGAGAATCGGGATGCCCCACGGCTTGTGACCGTTCGGGACCGTCGCGAGGTCGTACCGACCGCTCGTCGTGTCGTAGCCGGCGTACGGCGTCATCTGACCGCCCTTCCAGTCGTAGTTGCCGATGAGGTGCTGGAGGATGGCGATAGCACGGGTGTTGTAGAACCCGTTCGAGTGCTTCGCGGGGCCGCGATAGGACATAATCGCGGCCTTCTTCCCGTGGCTCGTGAACTCGTCGGCGAGCTCTTCGATATCCGCGACGCGGACCCCTGCCATCTCGGCGTACTCCTCGAGGTTGTACTCGAAGACCCGGTCTCGGTACAGCGTCCAGACGCTCTTCACCCGGTTCCCGTCGACGGTCGCGTCCACCTCAAGCACGCCGCTCGTGGCCTCGCCCGCGGGTGCTGGCTGGCCGGTATCGCCGTCGAGGACGACGAAGTCGTCGCTCGCATCGCCGTCCCCGAGGCCGAGGCTACCTGCGCGAGCCTTCGGTCCCCCATCCTCGTCGACGAGGACGAGGTGCGTCGCGTCGCTCCACGTGGGTTCGTCGTCCGCGTTCGCCGCCTGCTGATTCGGATTTCGGAGGTACGTCTCGTCGTAGCGTTCGTGCTCGATTATCCAGCGAGCCATCCCGTGTGCGAGTGCGCCGTCCGCACCCGGTTCGACGGGCACCCACTTCTCTGCTTTCTCGGCCGTCTTCGAGAGGCGCGGGTCGACCACGTCCATGCGCAACCCGTTCTGAATCGCGTTCGTCAGTTTGGGTGCGAGCCAGGTCGGGCCCTTGTTGGCGACCATCGGGTTCGTCCCCCAGGCGATGATGTACTCCGCCTTGTCGATGTCGGGGTACTGGCGTTTCTTCTTGGCGGCGTACGACCGGACATTCCCCATGACGCTCGAGAGTCCACAGGTGCCCGCGTGGTGGATGCTGTTGACCGAACCGAGTCCCTGACTCCAGAGTCGAGCGCGAATGAAGTTGCGTCGGAACCCACCGACGTCGACGATCTGGTTGGCTTTCGGCCCGAGGTCGGGGTGGTCGGTGTCGATGAGCACGTCCCCGTACTTCTCGTCGAACGCCTGCTTCGAGAGGTCGCCCGCCTGGACGGCCTCCCAGTCGGCCATGACCTCCTCCTGGGGTGCGTATCCCCACAACGCTTCGAGGCCCGGGTGGCCGAGTTCGTCGTCACCGACGACGATGTCGCGTATCGCCTGCTCCCAGGTGACGGTCTTCCACTCGCCGCTCCCACGCTCGCCGACGCGCTTCATCGGCTTGCGGACGCGGTAGGTGTCGAACGCGGTCTGGATGCCCGCCTGGCCTTTCAGACACATCCGACCGCCGGAGAGCGACCAGCGGTTCGTTTTCACGTCGCCGGTTCCGTCCAGTGCACCCATCACGACGTCCTCGGGGTCGCTCTCGTAGGGCACCTGGGAGAACGGCTGGGTGTTCAAGAACGAATACGGGTTCCCGGCCAACTTGCGGACGAGCGAACTGTACTGGCCAGTCCCGCTGTCGTCGGCGATTCGCACCTTGATGGGACAGAACGTGTTACACTGCCCGCAGGTGGTGTGGATGACGTCCGCGGCGTCGTACTCTTCGTAGTCGGTGCCGACGTAGTGTTCGTTCTCGTCGGCCCAGAGGTCGCCGACGTCGAGGTTCGCGCTCAGGCCGCCGAGCAACGAGACGGCACCGAGACCGCCGGCCGCCTTCACGAAGTCGCGGCGGGTCGTCGCGGTGTCGGACGTAGCCTGGTCGTCGGGTGTGTTAGAGCTCATTCGTGGTCACCTCCGTCGAGGGGAGTCAGTGGTAGTAGTTCCGCACCGATCGTGTACAGCAGCAGTCCGACAGCGATCATCCCCGCGCTCGTCGCCCACTCGACTCCCGTCGGGAAGTACGACCCGTGTGGGAGCCCCTCCATGACGGGGATGATCTGCGGCGGAACGACGATGTTGAATCGCACGCCGATGATGCCGACGACGACGCTGAGTCCGGCGACGACCATCATCCACGGGGTCCGGCGGGACGAGCGTCGCGCGAGCAGTCCGAGCGGGAACACCCAGCCCAGTCCGACCATCACCAGCCAGAACGACCACGACATCTCGCCGAACAGCACCGTCTGCCACGTTTCGACGTCCGCCGGGTGGAGACTGGTCAGTGCGATGAGCGCGTCGATGGCCGTGAACGCCACGTCCACCAGGATGAACACGGCCAGCATCTTCGCGAGTCGGTCGAGCAACGCGAGGTCGATGGCGTCGTCGGTGAGCAGTCGGGTTCGGAGCACGTACAGCATCATCACGAGCGCCGTGCCGGAGACCACCGCGGAGATGATGAATATCACCGGGAAGAGGCCGCTGTTCCAGTAGGGTCGAGCTTTCGCCACCGCGAACAGCACGCCGGTCCCCCCGTGGACGAAGAAGATGGCGAGCGGAATCCCGAGGATACCGACGCGTTTTATCCACGCCCGGTCGGTCGCCCGACTCGCATCGTCCGTACCGGTCCGGCCGAGCGTGAGCAGACTGGCGAGCCTCGCACGGAATCCCGACGTTTCGGCGGCGATTCGCGCCAGGTCGATGCGCATCGAGAGATACAGTTCGGTCATCAGGACGAGGATGTACGCGACGTACGCGTGGACCTCCCAGGACAGCGGTGACGTGAGCTGTCGGTAGAGGAACGGGTGGTACATCCGGTCCATCCGCCCGAGGTCCGTCCAGACGAACAGCATCGCCACCACCATACTGATTATCGCCGCGAACAGTGCGTCACGGTCGATTTTGTGCATGCCGGAGACCTCGAACACGTTCGCCATCGTGCTCACGAGGAACGCGCCGGCCGACAGGCCGACGAAGTAGATGTAGAACGCGACCCACGCACCCCACGGCGTGACGCTCGTGAGGTTGGTCGCGGCCATTCCCCGGTCGATTCGGAGCCACATCGCGTACCCACCGATAGCGAGTACGACGGCGAGCAGCCCATACCACGCGAGTCGAATCCGACCGTCGTTGAAGCCGGACGCGAACTCGAATTGGGTCGTCGTTTCTGTTGCCATGATTCTATTTCAGGTAGTAGACGTTCGGGTCGGTGCCCTCTTCCTCTTTCAACTGGAACGCGCGTGAGGAGTTCGCCATCTGTGCAACTTCGCTATCCTGGTCGTTCAGGTCGCCCATGTTGCGGGCGTCACCGACGCAGGTCTCGATGCACGCCGGTTCCTCGCCGCGACCGAGGCGGTGATAACAGAACGTACACTTCCGGACGTTGCCGATGGGGGACTTCTTGTCCTCGCGTGACCCCCGGTCGACCCCGTACTCGGGACTGGTTATCTCGCCATCTTCCATGAACTCGTCGTCGTAGTCCACGCCGAAGTCGAAGTAGCGCGCGCCGTACGGGCACGCGATGGAGCAGTATCGACAGCCGATACACCGGTCGTAGTCGATGTTGACGATACCGTCTTCCATCTTGTACGTCGCACTGACAGGACAGACCTGGACGCAGGGCGGATTCTCACACTGCATGCACGGTCGCGGCAGGTTCGTCCGCGTGACGTTCGGGAACTCGCCGTGTTCTTCCTCCACGACGACGTTGTACGAGACGCCCGGTGGGGTCCGATTCTCCGCTTTACACGCGACCGTACACGAATCACATCCGACGCACTTCTCGAGGTCGATGACCATCCCCCACTTCGTGTCGTCGCCCTCGCCGACGCTCTCTATCTCCGCGGCGACGGTGTCCATCGACCCGACGGTACACTGGAGGTTCTCGGCTACTTCGGGGGAGACGGTCTGGCCCTCTGCTTGCCGGTCGATGGCTGGATTCGGCGTCTCGTGAATAGGCGTCGCCGAACTCGGCGGCCGCCGCCTCGTCGTACTTCTCCCAGTACTCGTCTCCGGTCATCTCACCGCGACTGACTCGCTTTGCGTCCTCGGCCATCGCCAGGCCGAGGTCGGTGCTGTACTCGGTCTTCTCGAGTTCCTCGACGGGGTCTACGGTCTCCGCGTCGACCATCTCGTCTAAGTGCCCCACGTCGGGGACGCGCGGAAGCGGTTGGCTCACCGCGACCACCCGTCCACGACTCCGGTTAGTTCTCTCATACAGGTTAACGTAGGCGCGGAGACACGGTGAGTGTAGTACCGATATGACTGGGTGGCGAAATCGGGCGAGAGATACGGGATAACCACCGTACCAATACACATTGGAAGTGGGGTCACTGCGCAGGTCGAGCGTCCACCTCCCGTCGTCTCCCGGATCGGTTTTCGCGTCCGAAATCGACCGGCTCCGCGACCGAGAGTCGGGTATTTTCCATTTTTCAGTCCGTGAGAATGGGCAATAGCATGACCTTCCCGGAGTGACTAGGTTCAGGCGAGCACGGAGACTCGTCGGCAGTGAGTCTGCCCGACGAACCGACTCCACGTGCCACCCTGTCCACCATGCCCGACCCCATCATTACGACGTCGATTCTCCTTCGCCTTCTCGGCGTCGGCTACTCCGTGATTTTGTTGTATCGCGTCAGAGACCTCAGGTTCGGATTCCTGACGGCGATGCTGTCGCTGATGGCGATGCGCCAGTTTCTCACGCTCCAGTCGGGTGCGACCGGGCTCGCGGAGTTGCCCGGACTCGCCGTGAGCGTCCTCGCTCTGCTCACCGTCTACTATCTCTCCGAGTACGTCGAACAGGAAGGCTGTACCAAACGGGAGATGCGGGCGAAAAACGAACAGCTTCGTAGCTTCCGGAAGGCGGTCGAGCACGCCGGTCACGCCATCTTCCTCACCGACCCCGACGGGACGATAACGTACGCCAACCCCGCCGTCGAGACGGTAACCGGGTACAAGCGGGACGAAGTGCTCGGTAACACGCCCGCGATGTGGAACTCGGGCGAACACGACGAGGCGTTCTACTCCGACATGTGGGAGACCATCCTCGACGGCGAGGTGTGGGACGGCGAAATCATCAACGAACGAAAGAACGGTGACCTCTGCTGGGTGGATATGACCATCGCTCCGATTACGGACGAAACGGGTGCCATCGAGCGATTCGTCGCTGTCGATACGGACATCATGGACCGGAAGGAACGCGAGTTGCACATCCAGGACCAGCACGAACGGTTAGAGATTCTCAACGATACGAACGAAATCATCCGCGACGTCAACCAGGACCTGGTCCGGGCGACGAGCCGTGAGGAGATAGAACGGACGGTCTGTGACCGATTCGCGTCCGCAAACCCGTACGCGTTCGCGTGGGTCGGTGACAGGAACATGGTAAACGAGTCCATCGCGCCACGAACCTGGGTCGGAATCGACGGCGAGACGCTGCATTCGTTCGTCGAGAGCATCAACGGTTCGGACGGGACGCTGATCGCTCGGGCAATCGAGACGGGCGAGGTGCAGGTCGCCACCGACCTCGTCGACGGCTGTGAGGACGAGTCGTGTCCGTGGCGACGAGCGGCCGGTGAGAACGGAAGCTTGTCGGCAGCCGCGGTACCGCTCGTGTACGACGAGACGCTGTACGGCGTCCTCGAGATTCACGCGACGACGACCGACGTGTTCGACGCCATCGGCCGCGACGTATTCGCCGAACTCGGTGAGACCATCGCTCACGCTATCAACGCGGCCGAAAGCAAGGCGGCACTCGTCAGCGACAGCGTCGTCGAACTCGAATTCTCGGTTACCGATTCCGCGTGTTCGTTCGTCGACCTCTCGAAACGGGTGACCGGTCAGCTCTCGCTCGAACGGACAATTTCGAACGAGGGCGGAACCGTCCATCAGTACTTCGCTGTCACGAACGTCGACCCGACGACGGTGCTCGAGCAGGTGCACGAGGCACCGAGCGTCGACCAGGCCAACGTCGTCTGTGAAGCGGACGACGATTGTCTGATTCGAATCGAAACGAGCCAGCGAACGGTCGTCTCCGAACTCGCAAACCACGGCGCACTCGTCACGTCGGTCACGGCGACGGATGGGAACGGTCGTCTCACGGTCGAACTTCCTCGAATGGCGAACGTTCGAGCGGTCGTCGAGTCGCTTCAAAACGCCCACCCTGGGACCGACCTCGTCGCGTATCGGGAACACGAGCGACCGGTCGAGACGAAACAGGGCTTCCGAGCGGAGCTCGAAGAGTCGCTCACCGACCGTCAGCTCGAAACGCTCGAAACCGCGTACGTCAGTGGGTTCTTCGAGTGGCCTCGCCAGAATACCGGTGAGGAGATAGCCGACGTGATGGGGATATCGCAATCGACGTTCCTCCAGCACCTACGCGCTGCGAATCGAAAACTGCTCGATGCCATCTTCGACGACGAGCCGATGGTCCCGCCTCGATACTCCTCGCACCCGTGACATCGTCCCCGTCCCGACGCGCGATGCTTGGTTTCCCCTCGATTCTTCGGACGGGTCGACCGTGCTGCCGACGGTCAGTCGCCGGCGACGTCCAACACTATTTTACCGGTGAGCCCACCCTCCTCGACCATCTCGTGTGCTCTCGCCACCTCCTCCAGCGGTAGTACCGAATCGACGACGGGTTCGAGGTGGCCCTGCTCTGCCAGCCGACGCAGGCCGTCGAGCGGTCGCCGGTCGCGTTCGAGAAACAGCATCTCGACGGTCAGGTTCTTCTGGTACGCGGTCCCCCACTCGCCCTCCGGTTCGAGGACGGTGACGAGCCGACCGTGCGGTTTCGTAATGGCGGTGCTCTCGACCAGCGTCTCACCACCGACAGTGTCGAAGACGAGGTCGACCGGTTCGTCGAACTCTGACTCGACGACGTCCGTGAACGATTCGGACTCGTAATCTATCGCGCGCGTCGCACCGAGGGCTTCGGTCTGTTCGACCGTCTCCGGGCTCGTCGTCGCGACGACTTGTGCGCCGGCGGCAGCGGCGATCTGCACCGCGTGCGCACCGACCCCGCCCGCCCCGTGAACTAGAACCGTTTCGCCGACCGACGCCTCGCCGCGGGTGACGATTCCTTCCCAGGCCGTCCCGCCGGCGAGCGGGAGTGCTGCCGCCTCCGTGTGCGAGAGGGTGCGGGGTTTGCGGGCGACGATGGACTCGTCGGCGACGTGGTACTCGGCGTAGCTTCCCCGTTCGCCGAAAATCTCCGGCGTGTAGAACACTTCGTCACCGACGTCGAAGTCCGTGACCGATTCGCCGACCGCTTCGACGACGCCCGAGACGTCGTACCCGATGACCGTCGGCGGGGAGATACCGGCCCACGACCCGGCCTGGCGAATCTTGTAGTCGACGGGGTTGACCGACGATGCGTGTACCCGAACGAGAACGTCCGTCGGCCCGGGAGACGGTTTCTCTACGTCGCGTCGTTCGAATACGTCTGTGCCGCCGAAATCCGTGATGATCATCGCGTCCATACGAACCGGTACGACCACCACCGGAGTATAGGTTGTGTCCGTCTGGCTACCTGGAGTACCAATCTTGATTATTGATACCGATGTACATGGTACGCTATGTCGCTCGAAACAACGTACAGTTCCGCGACGGAACTCGCCACACGCATCAGACGAGGGGACGTTTCACCGGTAACGGTCGTCGACGAGTGTCTGGAGCGAATCGAGGAACGCGACGGTGACTTAAACGCGTTCGTCACGGTGCTGGAAGACGAGGCGCGCGAGCGTGCACGAGAGGCTGAACGGGCCGTCGAGAGCGGCGAAGAACTCGGGCCGCTTCATGGCGTCCCCATTCGTATTCGGTTAAGACGTAAAACCAGCATACAGTGCTGCATTCACCTCCTCAAGAAGCGTCTGGCGTGACGGAGCTGGTTGTCTCGCCTCTCGATACCACGTGTTCGGGAGATT
>NZ_JBPEHH010000054.1:0-29026 GCF_054177595.1 Haladaptatus ordinarius
AGCAGCCGTAAGAACAGTGTCTGGATGGTAGAGAAATCTCATAATCACCCATCCAGACGCTTCCTGAGAATCTAACCCCGTCAGTCGTGACTATCCACTGACTCGATGGGAAGTACCGACTGTTGCAATGGCGAGTGTCTTTGGTTCGCCGTCAGGTGTGACGTATTCGTACTCTGGTTCGTGCGGGTGGAGTGCCGATGCCCATTCGAGGAGGGCATCAGTCGTCTCACGAGGAAGGGTTCCGTTCTCGCCGTACTGTTCGATTCGCGTTCGTTCGCTGTTGAGTTTCTTAATCGGGCCTTGAGCCATTGTTGTTTGATCGTCGATTACGCTCCAGTCGCCACTGGAGGTGATTATCGTCTATGCCGGTTCTCGGCTACGTCAGTCTGTTTCGTCGTGGGTACGCGCTCGGACTTCTGTGAGCGCCCCGCCCGTTAGGGCGCAGAAAAATCTTCTTCGAGCCGATTGCATTCAGAGACCTCTGACCAGATAGCGAGATGATGCATGAGTACCAAGAAGATCCTGATTCCAATGTTACAGCGGTTCATCCATATGACGGGGTGGCTGATGGCCAGCGCCTCGACTATGCAGGGTCTGATGCTGAGGGAAACGCCGTGGTGACTGTCGAAGCCAAATATATCAATGACTACGACCTTGGGCCAGCAGACAAAATGCTACTTGACCTTCTCCGTAAAGGACGTGTTACAGCGCCCTATGCTGCTGATGAGACTGGATACAGTCTCCAGTACGTCCGCGACCGGCTTGGGCGACTCGTGGAACACGGCAATGCACAGAAAGTCTACGAAGGACTGTACGAACTTGTCGAAGATCCTCGAAAGAACGAATAGACCAATCCCCCGAAAAGGTCGTCATTGTGGTGAGGTGCTCGTTCATCGGTCGCACCCCCACTGTGCGCTGGTTTCTGCGGCCGAGTGGCGTCCGCTTTGCTCATTGACGGTGGGTTGGATGACGTAATCCACCGGTGTCAAGGGGGTACCTTTGCAAGCAATGGAAACGGTAGGAGCAGATGGATGTTTAAGATGATTCGGTGGTCATACAGTAATAATGAACGACCTCCTCCGAAAGCTCTCAGGAACACGCTCTCAACCAACCCAGCGAGGAATCCTCTGTAACCTTGCGGACGAGACCGGCGCAGACGTGTTTACAGTTCTTTCCTCTGAAACGGCACGGACGATCTATCTGCACCTTCAGGACGACCCCGCGCCTGCCTCAGAAGTCGCTGAACACGCCGACACATCGATTCAAAATGCGCAGTATCATCTGACGCAACTCAAGGAGGCCGAGTTAATTGCTATGATCGATACCGAATATTCCTCGAAAGGGAGCGAGATGCACGTGTACGCGGCAACTGATGATCCACTTGTCATCGTCAGTGGTTCGGAAAGTCGCGTCGAGAAAGTCCGTTCACGATTATCTGATCTTCTTGGTGGAATCGCTCTCTTACTCGGTGGCAGTCTTCTCGTCGAGTGGTTGGCACAGCGCGACCTGGTAGAAATTGGTTCTGTGTTTGGCACACTGAACCTCGCAAGTTCACAGTCGGAGCCTACGCCATTGGTTGGGGTGCCGCCTGGACTCGTGTTCTTTGCCGGGGGACTCACGTTTCTTTGCGGAGTTCTTCTCTGGCGTGCTCTGCAGGCGAATGATCGCTAAAATTGATTTTTGAGTGTACGCCAGAGTTTAGAGACGCACCAGAATAGAGGCATCCATGTCGATACTTACTGCTCGCCGAATTGACGTCCTCATGAGTTTCGCGGGCGTAATACTATTCCCACTGTTTCTGTTCGCTGGATTTACGACGTTGCGGCTTTGTCGAGATGTCGAGCCCGATTTGTTGGGTATCGATTTCAGTCGTGCTCGACTCCTAGGTATCGATTTTCAAACGATAACGCTTTCGTGGTACGATGGCTGTAACTGGCATGGTACTCCACTGCTCCCACTCCTTATTGCGCTTGGACTGATCCTTGGCGGACTGCTCGTAACCGTTGGCGTAACAATTCACAAGCATACATCGAGAGACACTACTTAAACTAATCGGGAAGTCTATTGTGCGTGCTGAATGATCAATGTCGAATCGGTTCCCGCTCTCCTCACGCCGAGCATTTCTCGCTACAGGGACGGCGTCGGTGGCCGCTCTCGCCGGGTGCTCCGTCTTCAAAAATCGCGTCCCGACTGAACCACTGACGCTGGTCGATCAAGTGGTCGTCCGGTCGGATACCGGACGAGATGAGTCAATTCGTTTGACGCTCGTTTATGCCCCACCAGACAAAGGCACCGAATTCGAGGGGAAAGAATGACATCCAAGCATAATGCACACTGCATTCAGAGGACGGCTGCGTCTGCGCCGTACTCTCAATTCAGAATCGCTGTTGTCCGTGTTCGGTCGATAAAAACCGCTCTAAAGGTGACCGCGTCGTTCGTGTGCGGTTCATAATCGGCTTCAGACTCCGCAAGAAGGGTGGTAACCCCGAAATAGAGATTCAACTAGGACGAAACGCAGCCAATCAGAAAGAAAATGCTTCGTCAGCAGGACACACCGTGTATTCGATCATCGCGCAGTCTTGCGGTTTGGTTCGGCGGACGATGATAGGATTCGTGCTCCCATAGCTAACCATAATCGCCAGACAGCAACCGATTATGAAGATTTGAGCAGTAGATATGGACCCGTGTCGTCCCTCGTCGAAAAGGGGTATGAGACGCGCAGCGCGCGTCTGTCGGTCTATTTCGATAGTTTCGGCGATTGGTTGTGGGGTGTGTTTTTGGTTCCTAGTTCTGGTTGTCGTGTTCTCAGTGGGTCCATTACCGGCTATCAAGACCGATTATGGACGACGAGTAGCAGTCGAGGAACAACCTAGAAGATTCATAATCGGTTCTCGTCGGTCGATTCCGAATATGAGATCGCTCACTCGATAGAAGGTAGGGCCATCGAACTCGCTCAGTGGAAAGAGAATGTCGTTCGAGGGTGAAGTGCCTCTAGGTCATATCCCGGGGCACTCTCCTCGACCGTTTGTAAAACGTCTTTCCTCTGAATGCTGGGACACGCGAATGCTTGCAAGTGGTATACGGATAGCAACCCAAAGAAGAAGAGATGGTTTGGTTCTCACCGAGCACGGAGCGGTGGATGAAGAGGTGGGTCCTGAGTGGATGGTATCGAAAAAAGAAGCGAGTGATCTCCTGTTCCACCCACTACCGACCGCACTCGAGGAAACATACAATGCTCTATCCCGTGAATGCGACCGAACAACAATCTTCGCACCGGTTATTGGCTACGCAATGGAGGCGAATCACTATTCACACCACAGTACCACATTCTGTGGTAAGATTCTTATATTGTACCACCATAGTCACAGTCATGTCAACAGAGACAGATCGGCAGGGACGACTATACCTCCCAAAAGAAGTCCGAGAGAAGTACGGAGAAAAATATCATATCGTCGAATACGAGGACAGAATCGAACTCATCCCCGTTGCGGACGATCCGTTGGCCGCGGTTCGCGAGGCGGCAGGCGACCTTCGCGATGCGTCCATCGAAGAAATTCGAGACGATATCGAAGCGGAGGCGAAGACGGATGCACAACGGAAGGACGCCGATAGATGACAGTCTACGTCGAGACTGATTTCCTGCTCGCGCTAGCCAAGGATTCTGATTGGCTACAGGGCTCGGCCGAAGACGCACTCGAAGCACACGAAGTCGAAACATCGGCGTTCTCGTATCTCGAATTGATTCTCGCGAGAGAACGCTACGAATTCGATTTCGTCCCGCTCGTGGCAAATCTTCTTGAACTCGTTCCCGTACGCGACAACGAAGAGAAACAGATCGTGCTGAAGGGTGTCAATTACTACGAAGAAGGGATGACACCATTCGACGCCCTTCATGCTGCAACGGCGGAAACGCGGAGCGTAAACGTCCTGTCGTCTGAAAAGGACTACGAGGACATCGAAGTGGAGAGAATTCCATTGGAGCCCACCGACGAAGACTAAAGCGATACCTCCGGAGCGTTCTCGAACAACATACCCTCGAACAGCTGTCGAAATCGCTCGTTGTCGAACGATTCGATAACGGTCGTTCGAGCATCTCCATCGGTAACGTTGTTCTCATCGACCGAAAGATACCCGCGAGTCAGCCCTTCGCGTTCGTCGACATCGGTGTAGTATTTCCCCGTCTCCTCGATGAGCGACGGTTCGATGAGCCCCGCGACCAGGCCTGCATCCGGTTGTGTCGTCACATCCTGTCCAAGTGCCTCTCGGTTGAACGCCCGCACAGAGTCGGTGATCTCCGTGAAGAACGCCGATAGCTTGGTCTCGGAATGGTCGGCGAATTCGACGAGTGTTTCGGCGTCGAATGCGGTATCACGGACGGTGACACCCCAGTCGAAAAGTACCACATCGAGTTCCTGGAGTGCGATTTTCGCCGCGTCAGGATCGACCCAGAAGTTGAACTCGGCGGCGGGGGTAACATTACCGAGGCAGTTGACGTTGCCGCCCATCACCCACACTTCGTCGAGCAATTCGTTCAGATTCGGCTCTTTCTGCAGGGCGAGTGCGACGTTCGTGAGCGGGGCGATACAGACGAGCGTCAACTCACCTGGATTCTCCCGTGCCTGCTCAACGATGTAATCGGCCCCATGGATATCTCCGGAAGGAATGCCGGTATCCGGAAACAGGTCGCCACCGAGACCACCTTCGCCGTGGACGTAGCTGGCGAACTCGTGAGACTTCACCAGCGGTTCCCGGGCTCCCTCGTAGACGGTGACGTCGTCTGCGAGACCTTCCAACTCAAGCGTGTACTTGGCATTCTCCACCATGTACTCGAACTCGACGTTGCCAGCACAGATAGTGACGCCCTCGATGTCGAGCCGGTCGGATGTCGCTGCGAGCAAGAGTGCTTGCGTATCGTCTCCGGCTGTATCGGTGTCGATGATAACCCGACGAGATTCCTCAGGCATACCAAACCGTATGGAAAGTCCCGGCAAATAGGTACTGACCGAGATTTGGGAATCCGTGAACGACTACCGCCGAACACAGTTCGCCCGTCCCTGGGACGTTCGCTAGTGAAATCCTCTCCACCACAGGCAAGGATTCCACGAAGTGGAGGAACCCTCAGAGCGTTTCGACTGCCTCTCGATCTGGGAGTGCTGGAACGACTTCGTAGGCAGTACATGCGAGTCCACCGGCGCGACACCCGAAGCGAGCTGCATCAACGAGGGACGCACCTTCACCGCGAGCGACAGCGAACCCAGCATTGAATGCATCGCCTGCGCCTGTCGTATCAACGACATCGACGTCGGCTGATGGAACACGCCTCGTCATCTCAGCTGTCGCGACGAGCGCACCATCACCGCCGAGTGTGACCACCACAGCATCAGGCCCCATCTCGAGCAAATCCTCGGCGAGAACCACCGCATCGAGGTCGGCGTCTGGTGGATGCCCCGCAAGCATGAGTGCTTCTGCCTTGTTGGGAGTGAGGACATCGACGTTCGTAAGGACATCTGCAGGCACCTCGCGTGCCGGTGCTGGATTCAGGATGAACTCTGTCTCATTCGCGGCGGCGATTTCGCCCGCTGCGGCGACGGGTTCGTCGGTGGTTTCCAACTGGCAGAGGAGTACGTCTGCCGTGGTGATCGCCGCCGCCGAATTCTCCACCGCGTCGCGGTCGAGATGTGAGTTCGCACCGGGGGCAACCACGATGGCGTTCTCACCGTCTTCGTTGACGATGACGATACCCACGCCGGTATGTGCGTCCTCGACGTGGGTGACAGCAGCGTCGACGCCGTCGGCCGCCCAGAGCGAGAGTGCATCGTCGGCAAAGCGGTCGGAACCGACGCAGCCGACGAACGACGCGGCCGCACCGAGGCGGGCGGCCGCCACCGCTTGATTCGAGCCTTTCCCACCGACTCCCTCCACGAAATCACTCCCGAGCACCGTTTCGCCGGGAACCGGGATGTAGGGCGTCGATACCGTCAATCCGTGATTGTACGAGCCCACGACCGTGACGCGGGCGTTCGTGTTAGTATCCGTCATCGCCTTCACTTCCCGTAACGATCTCGACGCCGCTTGAGGCACCAAGGAGATCTGCACCAGCATCCAGAAGGTCACGGGCCTGGGCTGCCGTCTTGATGCCGCCACTCGCCTTCACGCCGACGTCACCTGGTGTGCGTTCGGCGATGAATGTGATGTCCTCGACAGTTGCCTGCCCGCCAGCACCGAACCCACTCGAGTTCTTCAGGTAGTCGAACCCAGCATCGACGACGTATTCGATTTCACGGGCGGCCTCATCGGCAGTGAGCCCACCGAGTTCCAACATGAGCTTGATGGTCGCATCGCCGGATGCCTCGACCAGCAGTTCCAGTTCACGACGAAATGCCGCATCCTTGCCGGATTTGAGAAAGCCGATATTCGCCATCACGTCGAGTTCGTCGGCACCTGCTGCAATCGCATCGCGAATCCCTGTTGCCTTCGTGAGCGGTGTGTCGCCGCCCAAGGGATAGCCAAGTGCCGTACAGACCGATACGTCGGTGTCAGCCAGCCGGTCAGCCGCCAGTGGAACCCAACACGGCTGCACCATCGCACCATCGAATCCGTACTCGAGACACGCATCGAGGACGTCGAGGATGCGATCACGGTCTGCCGTCGGCCCGACTTCGGTGTGCTGGATACAGCCTGCCAATTCAGAATCGTGACCCATGCGCGTAGTCGCGGGCCACACCGTAAAAATGGTCGCCCGTCCGACTGCTAGTGAAACAAGTTTTGCACCGACTGCATCTACCGTCTTCACCGGTCGAATCCACTGCGGAGATTCTTCGATGACCGATTATGACTGCCTAACGTAGTTAGCCACGTCTGAGGTATCCATATGCAGGGTTGTTACAGTCGATCAGTATTAAACTAACATCGGACGAGGTTTCAGTGATAATGAATCAACATCCCGGTCGTTCCTCGTCGCTTGAACCATAGAGCTTCCCCTCCCAACCGCTTTTTTATAGATGATTGCCTTTCATGCCCGATTAGAATCCTTTCCAGTTTGTCCCGTCTCACCCTACTTCTACACCCTCTCAAACAGTCTCCTTTTGGTCGATTCGTCTTCGCTACCTTCTAAAAAGGCAGTTTACAAAACGACGATCATCCGGGAGATATACTGTGTTAGGGGGTGTAGATTGCTGTTTTCGGTTTTCAGTAAAACCAGTTGGTCAAGGGAATAGAGATTTCCACTCGATGTCGATTTTCTCGATAGAGAGCGACTGTACGTGCGGATTCAGTTTCGATGTCGTTTGGTTGTACATCAGCTTGATTACTGTTGGGTCACAGTGAGTGGGTCGTCGAAGTAGAATTCGACGGTACACCCCGAATTTTACCAGTGAATTCGAGCGTTTCACTGATTTAGAAACCATGGAAAGACTCCAGCGACAAATGCGACTAGACCGTCTCAAATGCGCTTCTATCCCCTGAAAACGCTAGGTTCGGAATTCGGTGGGTGCGACGAGGAACAGAGACGGTGTCCACTGCGAAACCGAAATTCGTGGATACACCCCGATATCTATAGTCAATTTCGCGGTTTTAGCCTGGAAATGATCCTAAATTGTGGTGTTCTATATCCGGGCTACAGACGCTCTATCGCTCGATCTCCAAAACCGGCGACGCCGTTCTGTATCGAATAGATACCGAGGAGACCTCCAGATGCTACACCCGCCTACGAGAACCGTTCTTTCGGCTGCTTCGCGGGGTGTAGACGAATCGAGATCTTACTAGCGCTTCTCTGGTGGTTCCTCAGCCATCGAAACTACTTCCAACGGGGGTGTAAGTTCGTACCGATAGCTCACTTACCTTGGAGGGTGTTGGTCGTCCCCCGTCGTCCTCCCGAAGCGGCAGATTCCGGGGTCTGATTGTCGAAACCGAGAAAGCGCGGAACAATTATTGTCCTCGTCGACGGCGTAGATACCGTCATCGACGGTTTCGACGATGGTTTCGTACTGTTCGAGTTCTCTGCTGTAGCGTTCGGATTCCCGGTGTCGTTCTTCGGCGTTGAGCGCCCGGGTCTTCGCCTGCGCGTCGTAATACCCCATTCCCAGGCCGGCGACGCTGGCGAGCGACGTGAGAACGAGCACTTTCACCACTGGATCGCTGACATCGGCGACGAGTTCGATGAAGCCGAGGATGCCGAGCATCATCCCGATACTACCGAGACACCACCTGGCAATGGTGGCGAAGAGGTCGGGGCGAACGTCGGTTTGAGGCAGTCGATAGCCCGCATAGAGGAGGACGAGACCGGCGACGACGGTCAGAAAAGAGACGACGGTGACTTCGCTGGGGGCTTGCTCCCCGACGATGGCCGTAAGCGGCCATCCGACCGCGAGCGTGGTATAGAGCCCACCGAGCGCGACGATAACTTGCCGCCCGTCGGTCCCCGAAAAATTCGAGGTGTGGATGTCATCATCTATCGCAAGACGATACTGATTGATTACCGTTGTGGGGACTTTTATGTCGTTCTATTGCCATCTCGACGCCGCCGCTCCACCGTTCTTCGAATCTCGCGGTCCTTCCGGGGGCGCACCGGACTGTCGACCGACGGAACGGGAGCTTTCGTCGGGCTCCGTCCCAATCCCTTTAGGGGTGGGCGACGCTCTTCAGACATGGAGTTCGACCCCGACCAACTCGAAGCGCGGCTGACGAGCCACGGGGTGTACGTCACGTCCGTCGACGTCGACGAGAACCGAATCGAAATCGAATACGAGTCGATAACTGCAGGGAACGCGGACGCGGTTCCGCATCGGGAGGTCGGTCGCGTCATCAACGTGATTCGTGAGTTGACCGAGACACAGCGGAGCGTTCGTGGGTCGGTGACCGACCTCGACGGCGAGCGAGTGGGTCACTGGCGGGCCGACGCCGAGTGGCTTCGAGCGCTCGAAGACGGCGACCTCTCGGAGGTCGAGTTCTCCCAGCGAGTGATAGAGACGATAGCCGACTCGTAGACGATACGGGCCAGACGATTACGAGACAGATGGACGAAGAGCGGCTGGCTCGGCCGACTCCCCGACGCGTCGGGATGTTCAGAAACCCATTTACCGGCTGACTCAGAAGGAGGGATATGTTCCTGACCTTCAGGGAGGAAGTCGAGGACGCCCTTCTCGGGGCACTCTCTTCCCTCGACCTCCCGACCGACGACCTCGGAATCGAGACGCCCCCGGAGGGCGTGGACGCCGTACTCGCCTCCAGCGCGGCGTTCCGACTCGCCGGAGAGGTGGGCGCACCCCCACCGAACGTCGCGGGCGACATCGCGGCGGAAATCGACGTCGACGAGTACGACCACGTCGCCGCCGCAGTCGCACAGGGCCCCTACGTCAACTTCCTGCCGAGCGACGCCTACTACGACGAGACGGTCGAGGCTGCACAGGACGGAGAGTACGGCCGCCTCGACCCCACCGGCGAGAGCGCCGTGGTCGAACACACCAGCGCGAACCCGACCGGGCCGATTCACGTCGGGCGTGCGCGCAACCCCATCACGGGCGACGCCATCGCTCGAATCATGGATTTCGCGGGCTACGACGTCGACCGCCACTACTACGTCAACGACGCGGGCCGCCAGATGGCCGTGTTCACCTGGGCCTACGAGACGTTCGACGAGGACGACCTCCCGGAACCGAAGCGCGAACGCGCCGACTACGACCTCGTGCGCTACTACCGCAAGGGCAACGCCTACCTCGAAGCGGCCGACCCGGAGGACGTAGAAGAGGCCGAGACCGAAATCCAGGCCATCCTGCAAGGGTTGGAGGACGGCGACGAAGCGACCTACGAGCGCGTCGGCGAAGTGGTCGACACCGTCCTGTCCGGAATGCGCGTCACGCTAGACCGTCTTCCCGCCGAGTTCGACGAGTTCGTCAAGGAGACGCGGTTCATGCGCGACGGAAGCACCGACGACGTCGTCTCGCGTCTGAAAGAGACGGAGTACGCCATCTACGAGGAGGACGCGTGGCAACTCGACCTCTCTTCGTTCGGTTTCGAGAAGAACCTCGTCTTCCTGCGCTCAGACGACACCAGTCTCTACACGACCCGCGACCTGGCCCACCACGAGTGGAAGTTCGACAACTACGACCGCGCCGTGACGGTCATCGGCGAAGACCACAAGCTCCAGGGCGAACAGCTCGCACAGGCGTTAGAAATCCTCGGCAATGACACCGACCAGTTGACCACGTTCCACTACTCGTGGGTCAACCTCCCCGAGGGCGGCATGAGCACCCGTGCGGGGACGGGCATCGACATGGACGACCTGCTGGACGAGGCCGAAAAACGCGCCCGCGAGGAGGTCGAAACGCGCATGGACGACCGCATCCGCGACGACGACCTCTCGGAGGCGGACGTAGACCGCATCGCTCGCCAGGTCGGTATCGGTGCGGTGCGCTACGACATCGTCTCGAAACAGCCCACGAAGACCATCACGTTCGAGTGGGACCGCGCACTCGACTTCGAAGCCCAGAGCGCCCCCTACGTCCAGTACGTCCACGCACGCTGCTGTGGCATCATCGCAGAGGCTGGTGACAATGTCCCGACCGACGTCGACCCTTCGCTCCTCGACGCCGAGGAAGAACGCGAACTCATCGAGGTCATCGCACAGTTCCCCCACGTCATCGAAGAAGCCGCAGACGACCTCGAACCGCACGCCGTCGCCACCTACACCCGCCAGTTCGCGGAGACGTTCAACACGTTCTACCGCGAGTGCCCCGTCCTCAGTGCGGAGGACGACGACCTGCGCGACGCCCGCCTCGCGCTGGTGGCCGCCGCAAAGCACACCGTCGCCAACGCGCTGGGCGTCATCGGCGTCGAAGCACCCAAGTCGATGTGAACGAACCCCAGAGATGAGAGTAGGTCGCCACCCACGAACAGTATCGCACCCGCACCGAAACCAGGTGTGATCAGTACGAACAGAACATTACTCGCCGCGTGGCGGGATGCCGACCATCCAGTCGTCCATGCGCGTCACGACTCACGGGAAGAAAATCGCCACTCAGAGGTGCTAGGGGCGGGTTTGCGCTGCTTTCCGAAACCGGAGGGCGAAGACATGCGCGACGCCTGCCTGGCACTCATGGCTGCCGCAAAACAGACTATCGCGAACGCGCTGGGCGTCATCAGTATCGAAACACCCAGGTCGATCTGAACGAATTTTAGTGCCGCGAACACGTTGCCGCTGGCGTATACGATCGTGACCAGTAGAAACAGAACAGTCCATCAAAACGGACAAAAGGGGAACCGAACCAACTTCCGCTACGTCCATGTTGGTAGACTGTGTCCAGATACGTTGCTCTGTCAACGTTATTTGAACCGGAAATTGAATCGATCGAGCAGTTTGTTCTTTTTCTCGTCGTTGTCCTCGTCTTGAAACAGAGCGGTAGATACTGGTGAACGTCTGGCAATAGCGTCGTCTTCGCTATCGTCGTCGTCTTCGCTATCGTCGTCATCCTCGCTATCGTCGTCATCCTCGCTATCGTCGTCATCCTCGCTATCGTCGTCATCCTCGCTATCGTCGTCATCCTCGCTATCGTCGTCATCCTCGCTATCGTCGTCATCCTCGCTATCGTCGTCATCCTCGCTATTGTCGTCATCCTGACGATTTCGGGCATATATGTAATGCGTGAATGCTTCGGACATCTCTTCATCCACGTCGGCAGCAGCTGAGGGTGCATTCTGCGTGTTAGCGTCGGATCCCGCCTGTTCCGATTCCGAGTCATCTCTCACCTGCTTTGGTTCGGATCGTTCCGATTCCGAGTCATCTCTCACCTGCTTTGGTTCGGATCGTTCCGATTCCGAGTCATCTCTCACCTGCTTTGGTTCGGATCGTTCCGATTCCGAGTCATCTCTCACCTGTTCGGACGATGATGATGAACTGGACTCGCCGGAAGTTTCAGGCGTGTCGGTCGTATCAGTAAGAATGTTGGACAGTTCACGATACGCGTTTGCAGCAGGGGAGCTCGATGCGAACACAGCCACGGCCAACGGTTTGCCCGCATCGATTGACGTGGAAACCGCCTCATCGTCGGGAACCACGGTGAGAACGTCTATGTCAAATCTCCTCTGCAAGTCGTCGGCGTTCATCCAACCGTTACCTCGTTGGATAAGCACCGTGCCACGAACGGTTCCATCAACGCGAGCTATGAGTTCCGCCGTTTTGGCGGTGTCGCGTACCGCGGCGAAATCCGGTGTGGTGACGAGGAGAATTTCGTCTGCAAGCGAAAGAGGGAGCATGGTGTCGTAGCTGACACCAGCACCCGTATCCAGCACGACGTACTCGTACTCGTCGCGGAGTTGGACGACGACGTTTTGTAAGTTCGCCGTCTTCGACTGGGCGAACGCGTGAATATCAGTACTACTGGGTAGCACGTCGATTGAACCTGACGCTTCGTACACCGCATCTTCGACGCTCGCGTCGTCCGCGAGCACCTCATGGAGGGTCGGCCCGTCAACATCGCAATCGAGGTAGCTATCGACATTCCCCATCCCGAGGTCTGCGTCGACAATGATTACCTCGTGCCCTGCCGCCGCGAGCATCGCCCCGAGGTTGATTGCGGTCGTCGTCTTTCCTACACCTCCTTTCCCACATGCAACCGCGTATACTGTCCCCGGCATAGGTGATATGGCCAAACTGAATAAATGCATGTATATAAATCATAGGGAAAGGGTTGAAATTTCGGAATATGACGAAGTAGAGGCTGAAATGTTGAAATATGTCAAAATAACCATAGTCATTGAAGGGGCGGTGGCTTCAAAAATAGTGCCGAACCGGGGCGTCGCATAGTGAACTATCCCGCCCTACGCGCTTCGCGCGGTGAGGACGGGGCTTCCTGCTCCAAAAACGCTTTGCAGATACGGACGTATCCACAGCGAGCGCAGTCTCCACAGGCATTGAATCGGAGTGAACCACTCCTACTTTCTTGAGACCACGGGAGAGATTGTACTTGCTTTGCTCGTTGATGACCGGCAAAGACGTGCACTCTCGCTTGGAGAAACCATCATCGAATATCTCGCTTTCAGCCTGAACGACCATCGGCTCGTCCGCGATGTGGTCGTAGACTAACATCCGCCAACCTGACCCTTCAACGTTCTTCGCCGCCACGGAGAAATCCTGCTTGAATCCCTCGCAGGACCCGAAATGCTCGTCGATAGCGGCGGCGAGTTTACTTTCGGTTTCCGCCCCCGTCCCGCGACATACTCTTCCAGCACACGGAGTGATCGACGTGACCCGATAGAGTGAACGAAAGGTCGCGCGACCGAATCAGGCACTCGACAACCGCTCTCCTGCCGAAAAAAGTGATGAACCGATGACTAGACACTACCGATAAAATAGAATTATACGATCTAGAACAGATTTGTCAGAAAGTACGATTGGAGGTCAAAGGTTACTTACCCACTGGGGCGGCTAGAACAGAGTAATGAGCCAGCAGGAGGGCGAACCGTCCGACAGGAAACGGTACGAGTTCCAGAAGGTCATCGAAGACCTGCGGGAGTACGAAGGCTCCGGAACGCAACTCGTCACCATCTACATCCCGCCGGACAAGCAGATTAGCGACGTGGTCGCGCACGTCACGCAGGAGCACAGCGAGGCGAGCAACATCAAATCGAAACAGACGCGAACCAACGTCCAGGACGCGCTCACGTCCATCAAAGACCGATTGCGCTACTACGACACCTTCCCGCCGGACAACGGAATGGTCATCTTCAGCGGCGCAATCGACACGGGCGGCGGACAGACCGACATGGTCACCAAGGTACTCGAAGACCCGCCGGAACCGATTCAGTCGTTCCGCTACCACTGTGACTCGCAGTTTCTCACGGAACCGCTGGAGGAGATGCTGGGCGACAAGGGGCTGTACGGTCTCGTCGTGCTCGACCGACGCGAAGCCAACGTTGGGTGGCTGAAAGGCAAGCGCGTCGAACCGGTCAAATCGGCGTCGTCGCTCGTGCCGGGCAAACAGCGCAAAGGTGGTCAGTCCGCCCAGCGGTTCGCCCGTCTGCGTCTCGAAGCTATCGACAACTTCTATCAGGAGGTCGCGGAGATGGCAAACGACCTGTTCGTCCCGAAGCGCCACGAACTCGACGGCGTGCTCGTCGGTGGCCCCTCGCCGACGAAAGACGAGTTCCTCAACGGCGATTACCTCCACCACGAACTGCAGGACATGGTTCTCGGGAAGTTCGACGTGGCGTACACGGACGAATCCGGCCTCTACGACATCGTCGACGCCGCCTCGGACACGCTGGCCGACGCCGAGGTGATGAAGGACAAATCGGAGATGGAGGAGTTTTTCAAGCAGCTCCACGAGGGCGACCGCGCCACGTACGGGTTCGAACCGACCCGCAAGAACCTCGTGATGGGTGCGGTAGACCGCCTGCTCATCTCCGAAGACCTCCGCAGAGACGTGGTCGTCTACGACTGTGGCGACAAAGAAGAATACGAGTTCATCGACCGCCGGAAGGACACGCCAGAACACACCTGCGAGAACGGGTCGACGGCGGAGGTAACCGAGCGCGAAGACGCAATCGAGTACCTGATGACCATCGCCGAACAGCGCGGCACGGAGACTAAGTTCATCAGCACCGACTTCGAGAAAGGTGAGCAACTGATGAACGCCTTCGGCGGCGTCGCTGGCATCCTGCGCTATTCGACCGGCGTGTAAGACGGGTTCTCTTCGGCTCCTGCCGGTTCTCTCGGTCGAGTCCCTCACGACCTTGCGTCTTTCCGCGTGAGGTTCCCACGAACGTTTTTCTCGCTCGCCATCCTCGGTGACTGACATGCCCGGTCCAGTCTTTCTCGAAGGCGACCGAATCGAACTCCGAACGGTCGAGGAAGACGACCTCGACTTCCTCCAGGCAACCATCAACGACCCGGCCGTTCGACGGACCATCAGCAATCGCTCACCGATCAACGGCACGCAAGAGCGCGAGTGGTACGAAGAGCGCTGTTCCAGCGACTAAATCGTCAATCTCCTCGTCTGCCGCGACGGGGAGCCGATGGGCACCGTCGGTCTCCACCCCAGAGACGAGACGGGCGTCTCGACCGAAATCGGCATCTTCCTCGCCGAACCGTTCTGGGACGAGGGCTACGGCACCGAAGCTAGCCGCCTCGTCACCGACTACGCCTTCCGCGAACGACGCACCCATCGCGTCATGGCTCGCGTCTTCGAGGGGAACGTCGGGTCGGCGCGCATCTGGGAGAAACTCGGCTTCCGCCACGAGGGGACGCGCGTCGAAGCGGAGTTCGTCGACGGCGAGTACGTGGACGTCGAGTTCTACGCCGTCACGGATGACGAGTGGTTCGAGCGAGCGCCGTAACTCGGCGGAGACGCGTCGCTCACGCCGTCTTTCGACACGAGAGAAGACGCGGTGTTATGCGCTCCGCGATTCTTTGCTCTTCGGGCGGAGTTTGCTGTACCCGCACTTGCGACAGTGGTCGGCGCGCTGTGGGTTGCGGGCGTTACACCGCATGCAAATCATCTTCTCGAGCGTTCGTTTCTCCGCTGCGTCGAAACTAGCCATACCGACCGCTTTCTTCCCGCGCGGTTAAACGTTTTCGAGTCGTCGCGTCGGTGTCGTCGCGTGAGGTCGTCTCGCGGAATCGTCGCGTCGATAGCGGTTCGGGCCGCTCGGGTCTCCGTCTTCGCCACTCCCGTCACCGCACGGTCACTGCCCGGCGTCCAGATACTCCTGTTGTACCGCGACCACCTCGGTCGAATCCTCGCAGTCGGCGTAGCGTCGGAGCGGTTCCGCGTTCAGTTCGAGGAACGTCTCGCCCCAGCGGAACTTCGAGAGGATTCGTTCGGCCTGCTCGCGCTCACCGAGGATGACGAGTCCCGCCGCGAACGCTTCGACGGTGTTCAACTGGAACGGTCTGCCGTAGTTGACGGGATTCGCTGCCACGAGAAACGGGAGCGCCCGGTGGATTCCGGGCATCTCGAACAGAGCGCGTTCGGCGCTCTCCCACGAGCAATCGAGGGCGACAAGCGTGTCGGTTTCCGCTCGGTCGGCCGGCGAGAGCGCCCGCTCTGCGTGCGGGTTGAGCACGATTCCGTAGGGTGTCGCTCGCGTCGTCCGATGGAGTTCGGCGAGGTCGAACCGTGCGAGCTTTCGGGCCGTACACTTCTCGGGGTCGTCGTCACCCTCGTAGCGGACGTGAAGCTTCACTGTCCGACGGTTGGTGTGGCGCGATAAAAAGCGGTGCGGAGCGACGCTTCGCGTGTCCCATTCGGGCATCACGGACAAAGGGAAGAACGAATCGTGCGGAGAGGGGGAACGCCCCGCCGGGGGTGCGGGGCGGTATGGAAACAAAACCGTCCGGAGTACTGATCGTGCCGGGAAACCCGGCAGGTGGTGATTCCGATACGGACTGAAAAACGTTTTCTATGAGTGCTATGGTTCGCTCCCGATTTCTCTATTGGTCTCGGTAGATTCGGCTCGGCCGTCCCCGCCGTGCCGGGACGCTGAAGAGGGTCGTCTTCGTTGTCTCGCGCATGGACTCCGAGTCGGTCGTTCGCGGCTACTACGACGCCATCGATGCCCACGACTACGAGACGTTCGCAGGCTTGCTCGCGCCGGAGGTAGTTCACCACCGTCCCGACCGAACCATCGAGGGCCGCGACACGCTCGTCGGGTTCATGCGCGACGACCGCCCCGACAAGCAGACGACCCACGAGATAACCCGCGTCGAGGACGGTGAGACGACGGTCGTCGAAGGGCGACTCCGCGATGCCGACGGCGAGGTGATGTTCGCGTTCGAAGATGAGTTCTCGCTTTCGGACGGGCAGATTACGGAGATTCGGACGGTCACGAGCTAGTCGTGTCGAGAAAACAGGACGGAAGGTCCCTGACCGCCTGTTTCGTCTCGAACCCGATTTTCGAACACTGCACCACCATGTCGAAGTACGATTGTCCCACGTTCCAGCCGACGGTCTCGGTCCGACCGTCGAGTTTTATCTCCACGTCGTAGTGTCCCATCTTCTTCGTGGCGAACACCGGTCGGACTGCACCGGACCTGAGCGACACCCTCTCCGAAAACAGCGTCTCCGTCTCGCTGGTGATTCGAACGCTCGGTTCGACCGTCTGTCCCGTCTCGTTTTCGAGCTCGAGCGTTCGAGCCTCGCGCAGTTCGGGGTCGTCGTCGGGCGTCAGCGTCAGCACGCTACGCTCGCCCTCACGTTCGACGTGCGGACGGTAGTGCGTCTGTTCGTACCTGACGTAGCCTTCCGTTTCGTCCATCGCCTCGGCGAGCAGTATTCGGTCGGCCGCGTACGACCCCTCGGCGAGTGCGACATCGATTTCCTCGCGTATCGGGCCGGGAAACGCGCTGTAAGAGATGATCTGCAGTGGACACTCGCTGTACGTCCGCTCGGTCGTCTGCGTCGTGTTGGTCGCGGTGGCTGACGTCCGCGTCGTGCCGGGAGTCGTACCGATACCCTCTCCGAGACAACCGGCGAGAGCGACACTTGCCCCGAGAGCGAGAACCGTTCGGCGGTGCATACGACCGGCGACGGGAGTGACTGATGAATACTTTCTGAAAAATGAAACGGTCGTTTTTCCCCTCTGTCGCCAGCCAAAACGGGAAGCGACCGGTCAGTCGAGTTTTCCGTTGAGCACCTTCGCCGCCGTGAGTATCGGGTCCCAGACGGGGCTGAACGGCGGCGCGTACGACAGGTCGAGGTACTCCACCTCGTCGACGGTCATCTCTGCGTGGAGGGCGGTCGCCACCGTGTTGATGCGCTGGGCGACGCCTTCCTCTCCCACCATGCTCGCACCGAGGAGACGGCCGGTCTCGCGGTCGGCGGTCAGGCGAATCGTGATGGGCGACCCGCCGGGGTAGTAGTGTGCTCGCGACCCCGCCGTGATGACCTGCGAGATAGGGTCGAATCCGGCGGTGCGGGCCACTTCGTGGTCGATGACGCCCGTTCGCGCGACTTCGAGGTCGAATACCTTCACCACCGCCGTCCCGGCGATGTCGCCGACTGGCGTCGGAGTGCCCGTCACCGTCTGTCCGACGGCGCGACCTGCCCGGTTCGCGGTCAGCGCCAGCGGCACGTAATCGGGTTCGTCGGTCACGACGTGGTGTGCTTCGGCGCAGTCGCCCGCGGCGAAGACGTGTTCGTCGTTCGTCCGTCCGTACTCGTCCGTCGCGATAGCGCCCGTCTCACCCAGTTCGATGCCGTTCTCTCCCGCGAGTTCGGCGTTCGGTGCGACGCCGGTCGCGACCAGCACCAGGTCGACCGACACCTGCTCGCCGTCCGTCTCGATTCCGGTCACGCGCCCGTTCTCGCCGACGATACGTTCGACCATCGTGTCGAGCGAGAGACCGACGTCCTGTTCGCGGAGGTGATCTTCGACCTCCTCGGCGACGTCCTCCCCGAACGGGTCTAACACGTGCGGTAGCATCTCGAACACGTGGACGTCGAGGCCGCGGGCCTCGAACGCTTCCGCCATCTCCAGTCCGATGTAGCCGCCGCCGACGATGCCGATCGAGTCCGGATTCGTCTTCGTGACGAACTCGTGTACCTGCGCGCCGTACCCTTCGAGGAACTCGTCTTCCGGGACAGCCTCCGGCGGCGCGAGGGCGTGTTTGACCGCCGCCGCCGAGTCCATGCTGTGGAGCGTGAGCACGCCGTCCAGTTCGCGTCCCTCGATGGGTGGGACGACGGCGCGCGCCCCGGTCGCGACGAGGAGGTCGTCGTACGACTGCTCGAACTCTTCTCCCTCGTGGACGACAGTGACCGTCTTCCGCTCGTGGTCGATGTCGACGACCTCGTGGTGCTGGCGGAGGTCGATTCCGCGTTCGGCGAACTTCTC
Organism: Haladaptatus ordinarius; assembly: GCF_054177595.1. NCBI lineage: Archaea > Methanobacteriati > Methanobacteriota > Halobacteria > Halobacteriales > Haladaptataceae > Haladaptatus > Haladaptatus ordinarius. The sequence goes on from NZ_JBPEHH010000054.1 coordinate 18,829, forward strand.
GGGCGTAATTGCCACGAGGTCGTCCAGCGTCTCGATCTCCCCTTTCACGTAGTACGGTAGCCCACAGGCACCGTAGGACACCCACTCGCCTTTCTCGAAGACGACGACCTCCGTGTCGGGGTCGTCTCGCTTCGCCTTGCTCGCTGCGCTCATTCCTGCGGCGTCACCACCGACGACGACGAACGTTCGGTCCATGTCTCACCGTTCGTCGTCGCAGGGTAAAACAGTATTGCACGAGACGAACAAAACACGTGAAGGGAGAAGGGTGGTGGAGAAGACGAGTGGAAAAGCGAGTGGAAAGACGAGTGTGGAAGGAAGCCGAACTCAGTCGCGCTCGCCCGACCCGAGTGCGCTCTCGCCGACCGGTTCGTGGCCCTCGATGACCTCCTGGCCGCCCATGTACGGACGCAGAGCTTCGGGCACCGTGACGGTGCCGTCGTCGTTCTGGTAGTATTCGAGGATGGCGACCATCACGCGTCCGATGGCGGTGCCCGATGCGTTCAGCGTGTGGAGGTACTCCGTCGACTCGTGGCGCTCGGGCCGGTAGCGCAGTCCGGCGCGGCGGGCCTGGAAATCCTCGAAGTTCGACGCCGACGAGACTTCGAGCCACCGACCGCCGCGCTCTGGGCCCTCGGCCATGTCGTCGCCGGGCGCCCAGACTTCGATGTCGTAGGTCTTCGCCGACCCGAACGTCAGGTCGCCCGTACAGAGGTCAAGGATGCGGTACGGCAGTTCGAGTCGCTGGAGCACCTCCTCTGCCTCCGCGAGCAGTTCCTCCAGTCGGTCGTAGCTCCCTTCGGGTTCCACGAAGTTGACCAGTTCGACCTTGTTGAACTGGTGGACGCGGACGATTCCCCGGGTCGCGACGCCGTGTTCGCCCGCTTCACGGCGGAAGTTCGGCGTGTAGGCCTGGTGTTTCAGGGGCAGGTCGTCGCGCAGGAGGATGTCGCCGGCGTACATGTTCGTCACCGGCACCTCCGCGGTCGGACAGAGCCAGAGGTCGTCGCCTTCGATTTTGTAGGCGTCGTCGGCGAACTTCGGCAGCTGCGTCGTCCCCGTCATGGATTCGCTGTTGACCGGCACCGGCGGGAAGACGTCCACGTACTCCTGTTCGCGGTGGACGTCCAGCATGAACTGGATGAGCGCGTGTTCGAGTCGCGCGCCGTCGCCCTTGAGGAAGTAGAAGCCGCTCCCCGACACTTTCGCACCGCGCGCTTCGTCGACGATGTCGAGGTCCTCGCCCAGGTCGTAGTGCGGGACGATTTCGGCGGGCAGGTCGCGCAGGTCGTCGAATCCTTCTCTGCGAACCTCCACGTTGTCCGCTTCGTCCTGGCCGACCGGGACGCTCCCGTGTGGAACGTTCGGAATCTCGAGCGAGCGCGCTTCGAGTTCGTCTTCCAGTTCGCCGGTGCGCGCTTCGAGTTCCTCCAGTTCGGCTTTGAGTTCGCTCGACCGTTCGATGGCCTCCTCGGCCTCGTCGTGCTTGCCCTCCTGTTTCAGGTCGCCGATGCTTCGGCTGACCTCGTTTCGCTCGTGGCGCAGGTCGTCGCCGCGCGCTTTCAGTTCGCGCCACTCCTCGTCGAGGTCGAGAAATTCGTCCAAGTCCACGTCGTCGGCCCCGCGGTTTTCGAGGGCCGCCCTGACTTCGTCCGGATGCTCCCGGATAAACTTCCTGTCGAGCATTTCTACCTCGTTTTTCAGTCCGACTGCAAAAAACCGTATCGCTCTCTTCGGCTTCGGGGAGGGTCGTAATCGGGTCGAGTCGGCCACTCGCCGGTGACTGCTGGTGGCGTGACCCAGAAAGCCCTCACGCTGGACTCCCGGGACTCGCTGCGCTCCTCGGTCGTTCGCTCCTTCGTCACTCACTCCCTGCGGTGCTTAGCTGGCGAGTGCGAAGCTCTCGCTGCCTCTCTCACATCCGTTCACGAGAGCTTCGTCCGGGTTCGCCCAGCGCGTTCACCCTTTCAGTCCGCCAGGGGGAGCCAAAGACGGGGTGGCGCGTTACTGGTTCTCGGTCGGACGACGCCGCTGTCGGTTGTCCGGCCTGGTGCTCACCGGCTGGTCGGCCAGCTGCTTTCACGGTGGCGCGCGAAGGCGCGGCGTTCGCGCCGCACCCGCGCGAGGGACGACCGAAGTGAGTGGAACGAACGAAGGGAGGAGGCTGGGGAGGACGAGGTGCGGTGGCGGTATGTTGCTCGACGATTCGCTAGCGACTCGGCAGTCGTCATCCTGACGAAACTTCTGTCGGTGGGACGAGCCACCGCGATAGCATCCCCGACAGAATCAGCACGGCTTCCACGCGAGACGCGAATCGTTTTTCTTCCCGGCGAAACGACGTATCGTATGACACGCGGTGACCTGCGGGAAGTCACGACGGGCGACTGTTCAGACCTGTACTGCCTTGATACCGGAATGTACGACACCGAGGAGTACGGAGCGGTCTACATCCTCGACACCGACCGCCCGGCGATCGTGGAGACGGGCATCGGCACACACTACGAGTACGTCCTGGACGCCCTTTCCGACCTCGACATCGCGCACGAGGACGTGGCGGTCATCGCATCGACGCACATCCACTTAGACCACGCCGGCGGCGCGGGATTCCTCGCGGAAGCGTGCCCGAACGCCGACGTGTACGTCCCCGAAATCGGCGCGCGTTATCTCGTCGACCCCGACCACCTCGTGGAGGGAACGAAGCGCGCCGTCGGCGACCAGTGGCAGTTCTACGCCGAACCGAAACCCGTCCCCGAAGACCGAATCGTGGAACTGACCGACGGGGACGTCATCGACTGCGGGAGTCACGAACTGGAGGCCATCCCCGCACCGGGTCACGCTCCCCACCAGATGATATTCTACGACCACCAGAACGACGCCGTGTTCACGGCTGACGCGGCGGGCATCTGGGTGCCGAGTGTCCAGCAGATACACGTCACGTCACCGCCCTCCGACTTCGACCTCGACCAGTGTCTGGACGACGTGGAGACCATCCGCGAATTCGCTCCGACGACGCTCCTGTACACCCATTTCGGCCCGCGTCCGTACTCCGACGAGGCGATGGACGAGTACGAGCGAGTGCTCTCGCAGTGGGTCGCCGCCGTCGAAGCCCAGCGCGCTGCCGCGGAGGACGACGAGGCCGTCGTCGAGCACTTCGTGGACGAACAGGAGATGGACCAGGTGTGGGGCGAGCGGAAGGCTCGTGCCGAGGCTACGATGAACACTCGCGGCGTTCTCCATTATCTTGACCAACGAGAAGAAGAGTGAACTGCCCGAATACGCACAAACTGGGATAAACTCTTTAACCGTTTTACACTACCTTAATGAGCAATGAGTTTGAAGGGTGTGACATGACGTGGCGTGACGCCGAGCGAGAGTTCACCCACCCGGTCATCGGGCGAACGACGTTGGCTCGAATGTTCGAGGACAGTGCCGAGAGACACGCGAACCGTCCCGCCCAGCAGTACAAAGGCGGCGTGTACGACCGGTCGCTCACCGAAACCGTGCTTCCAGCGGCCCCGGACGGGGAGTTTCGGCCGCTGTCGTACGCCGAGATGCGTGACATCGTTCACAACCTGTCGGCGGGATTCCGCGACTTCGGCGTCGAAGCGGACGACCGTATCGGTATCTTCGCCGACACGCGAATGGAGTGGGCACAGACCGACTTCGCGCTGCTCGCCGCAGGGGCAGTCGTGACGACCGTCTACCGGAGTTCGTCCGTCCGGCAGGTCGAGTACCTCCTCGGCGACCCGGAGGCGACCGCCGTCGTCGTCGAGAACGAGAACCTGCTGGAGCGAGTGCTCGAGGTCGAAGAGAGCCTCGACCTCGAGTTCATCGTCGTGATGGACTCGCTTGCACGCGAGTACGACCGCGACGACATCTACACGCTCGCGGACGTTCACGACCGGGGGAAAGAGGTGTTCTCTCCCGACGAGTACGAGGAGTGGCTCGACGCCCGCGACCCCGACGACCTCGCGACGCTCATCTACACCAGCGGGACGACGGGGAGGCCGAAAGGGGTCAGACTCACCCACCGGAACTTCCGCGCCAACGTCAACCAGTGTTACCGGCGATTCGGCCCCCGTCCCGACAAATCGGTGCCCGCCATCGACGAGAACGCCAGCACAGTCTCGTTTCTCCCGCTCGCACACGTCTTCGAGCGAATGGCAGGTCACTTCCTGATGTTCGCTGCTGGGGCCACTGTCGCCTATGCGGAGAGTCCCGACACGCTCCGTGACGACTTTCAATCCGTTCAGCCGACGACCGGCACCAGCGTCCCCCGCGTGTACGAACGAATCTACGATGCGATTCGTTCGCAGGCCGAATCGAGCGACGCGAAGCGTCGTATCTTCGAGTGGGCGACCGACGTCGGCGTGGCCTACCACAAGACCGACTCGCCGGGACTCGGCCTTCGAGCGAAGAAGATTCTCGCGGACAAACTCGTCTTCGACAAGGTAAAAGAGGGACTCGGTGGCAATGTCGAGTTCCTCATCAGCGGTGGTGGAAGCCTCTCTGCCGACCTCTGTGCGCTCTATCACGGCATGGGGCTGCCGATTCTGGAAGGGTACGGACTGACGGAGACCGCGCCGGTCATCTCCGTCAACCCGCCCGAAGAGCCGAAAATCGGTACTATCGGCCCGCCGGTAGTTGACGAGGAGGTGAAAGTCGACACCTCGCTCGTGGGTGACCAGTTCGCCGACGTGGAAGGCGAGGTGGGCGAACTGCTCGTGAAGGGACCGAACGTCACCGACGGCTACTGGAACAAGCCCGAGGAGACCGAAGACGCGTTCACGGAGGATGGCTGGTTTCGAACGGGCGACATTGTCGAGATTCGGCCGGATGGTTACATCGCGTTCCGCGAACGGGCGAAGGAACTGCTCGTGCTCTCGACAGGGAAGAACGTCGCACCCGGCCCCATCGAGGATGCCTTCGCGGCGAGAGAAATCGTCGAACAGTGTATGGTGATGGGCGACGGCCGGAAGTTCGTCAGTGCGCTCATCGTCCCGAACTTCGAGGAAGTGCGAAAGCGCGCCGAACGCGAGGGTATCTCGCTTCCCGACGACCCGAAGAAGGTGTGTCAGAACGACACGGTGTACGAGTGGATTTCGGACGAGGTCGAGGAAGTCAACGGGGGATTCGAATCGTACGAACAGATAAAGCAGTTCAGGGTCGTTCCCGTCGAGTTCACGGAGGACAACGGCCTGCTCACGCCGACGATGAAAAAGAAGCGTCGTAACATCCTAGATCAGTTCGCGGACAAAATCGAGGCCATCTACGCGGAGTAAGAACGGTCGTTTTTATACCCTTGAGTTTCTCCTTTCGAGTATATGGAGGGATGCTCGTGAGCGCCGAAGCAGGAGGTGAGTTGATTTACATCGTCGCCGCAATCATCGGCATCGGTGTCGTAGCGCAGGTACTAGCAGACCGATACCAAGTCCCGAGTGTGTTGTTCTTGCTCTCGGCAGGAATCATCGTCGGTCCCGCTGGAATCGGCTTACTTGACCCCTCGTCGTTCGGAACCGCACTCTCCCCCATCGTCGGCCTGAGCGTCGCCATCATCGTCTTTGAGGGGGCGTTCCATCTCAAACTGAACAAACTCCGCGAGGCCCCATCTGCACAGATTCGCCTCGTCACCGTCGGTGCGGCCATCTCGCTCGTTGGCACCGCCGCGGTCGTTCACTTCGCGCTCGGTGAAGCGTGGGATCTCTCTTTCCTCATCGGTTCTCTCCTGGTGGCGACCGGCCCGACGGTCATCAGCCCGATCCTCTCCGTTGTCGCCGTCCGTGACCGAGTCGGTGCAGCACTGGAAACGGAAGGTATCGTCAACGACGTGACGGCGGCGATTCTCGCAGTCGTGATGTTCGAGGTCGTCGTGCTCACGGGGGGGGAGTCGTTTGCGCTTGCCGAGTTTCTGAGCGAGTTCGTCAACAAACTCGGCACCGGAATCGTCGTGGGTCTTTTCGTCTCCCTCGTCATCTGGTACGTGCTTCGCCACATCGATCTTTCGCGGGAAAACGCGCCGCAAAACGCCAGGTTGCTCGTTCTAGCGGGGGCACTCGTCGCCTACGCCGTCGCGGATTTCGTCGCGACAGAAGCGGGTATCGCTGCAGTTGCGACGGCGGGTATCGTCCTCGGTAACTCGAACCTGCCGTACGAAGAGAAGATCGAGGAGTTCAAAGGTGACATCACGCTGGTCGTCCTCTCGTTCGTGTTCATCACGCTTGCAGCACTGTTGGAACCCACGGACTTGCTTTCGCTGGGAATCGGTGGTATCGTCGTCGTTCTCGCCGTGATGCTCCTCATCCGTCCGCTCCTCGTGTTCATTTCGACCGCCGGAACCCGGTTCACGCGCGGCGAAAAGCTATTCATAAGCTTCGTCGGTCCGCGCGGTATCATTCCTGCATCCGTCGCGACACTGTTTGCCTTCCAACTGCAGAACAGCCAAACAGTTCCAAACGCCGAGGCCGCGGCGACGACCCTCATCGGAACCGTCTTTCTCGTCATCCTCATCACCGTCGTGTTCGAGGCTGGCTTCGCCCGACACATCGCAGAACAACTGAACGTGATTCCAATGCGTGTACTCGTAATCGGAGGCGGGAAGGTGGGCCGTTCGCTCGCCGAGCGCCTCGAAGACCGTGGAGAGAACGTCGTGCTCATCGAGCAGGACGAAACGATGATCGAAACCGCCCGCGATGGCGGGTTCACCGTCCATCGGGGTGACGGCACCGACACGGAGGTTCTCCGGTCGGCAGGTGCCGATAACGCGAAGATCGTCGTGGCCGCAACCGGCGACGACGACGTGAACCTGCTTGTCGCGCAACTCGCCGACTCGAAGTTCGACGTGGAGACCATCATCGCCAGAGCGAACAACCCGGACAACGTGGACGCCTTCGAAGACCTCGGCGTGCGCACTATCTCCTCGTCGCTCGCTACCGCCTGGGCAATCGACAACGTCATCGAACGCCCGGCGCTCTCGAACTGGATGACAGAACTCGGGCGGAGCGGCGACGTGCAGGAGATCGAGGTGACGGCACCCGACCTCGTCGGAAAGACGATCGCAGAACTGGACGACGAACTACCGAACGGCGTCCTCATCGCGCTCGTCGGACGAAACGGTGAGACGCAAGTGCCCAGTGAGGGGTTCACCCTCCAGAATGGCGACCACATCACCTTCCTCGGGCGGAAGGAAGCGGTGAGGGACACTATCGAAATGTGTCACCCCCGTTAAGCGCCGCTGTCCCGATTCTTGTGTGCGACCCTGATGTTGACCGCCGAGAGCACCGCGACCGACCCGAGCAGCAAGCCGACGTACGCGAGCACGGGGACCTCGGTGAAAGGATACATTCCCACCACGTTACAGACGATTGCGGTTCCGCCGACCACCGCTATCGTGAGGTAGTAACCACTCCAGTTCGGCGTCTCCATCGTCGGTGACAGGTAGTCGTCGAGTTCCTCCGCCCTGTCTGCGAGCTGGACGATGCCTCGCTGTCTGTCGTACTCGATGACGCCCGCGTCCGCCATCTTCGGCAGGTGAGTCTGATAGAGCGAGGTGTATACGGACTTTCGCTCCTTCGAGGAGACGAGGTCGGTTGTCGTGTCGTGTTCCCACGCAGCGACGGCCTCGGCGAGTTCGCCGATGGAAACTGCGTCGGATTGCGACCGGAGGTAAGCGAGGGTGTAACGGCGTCGAGCGTTCGTGAGAATTTCGAACGCCACGTCGGGCGTGAGTGTCTGCGACCCGGACGTTGTTTCGATGCTCATTGTCGGCGACTCTGTGATTCTGCTTGCTCGGACTACACCGGGTCACTTCGCGGAGCGAGCGCAAAAAGATGTTCGTCAGTTTAGGACTCCCCCCGAGGGAAACAATACTAGCTGACGACACTGTCGTCGTACTCTCCCGTCGAGTGAGACACTGTGATTTTATTGCTTCCAACCGCAAAGGTTTGTTCATGCTTCACACCGAAGGCTCGCTCCTCACCATCGACGTGGGGAACCGCGAGACACGAACCGAAGACATCGACGACGTGACGTCGTCGTTCATCGGAGGACGCGGCGTGGCGACGAAACTCGCTCACGACCGGATTCCGTTCGACGCAGACCCGCTCGGCCCGGAGAACAGCCTCTTTTTCACCACCGGTCCGTTGCAGGTCTCGAACATGAGTTTCACCGGGCGGATGAACTGTACCGGCGTCTCACCACTCACGGGTGGACTGCTCTCCTCGAACGCTGGGGGGTTCCTCTCGCGGAACTTCGGTGCGACGGGGTACGGCGCGGTGGAACTCGCGGGCCAGAGCGACGAACTGCTGGCGATTCACGTCACAGACGAGGGCGTCGAGTTCGAGGAGGTCTCACACCTCGCGGAGGCGACCGTGACCGAAGTGGACGAGTACATGGAAGACGAGCACGGACTCGGCGACGACCAGCTCGTCGTCGTCGGCCCGGCGGGCGAGAACCACGTCCGATTCGCGTCCATCATGACGACCGAACACCGTGCGTTCGGCCGCGGCGGCCTCGGTGCGGTGATGGGGTCGAAGAACGTGAAGTGTATCAGCTTCGACGGTGACAGTGCGCCGGACATCGACGTCGACCCGATTCAGATGGACGTGCATCGGGAGGCCGCCACCGCGAACGACCACCCGATGAAGAAGGCCGGAACGACCAGCGTAACCGAGTACGCGAACCACGTCAGCGCGCTTCCGACCCGCTACTTCTCGGAACTGGAGTTCGAGGGCGCGAGCGACATCGGTGGTGAGGCGGTCGCCGAGAAGAAATACCAGAAAGGTACCTGCTCGCAGTGTGCGTTCGCCTGTAAACTCCCGACAAGGGACGAGGAGACGGGGCTGGAGACCGAAGGCCCCGAGTACGAGACGGTGATGGCGTTCGGGAGCAACGCGGGCGTAGACGACGTGGTTTCGGTCATGAAATCCAACGACCTCTGTGACGAGTTCGGGATGGACACCATCTCCTGTGGCGACGTGGTCTCGGCCTACCTCGCCGCGAACGACGAGTTCGGGAACAGCGACCTCGTCCACGAACTGGTCGAGAAGATTGCCTACCGTGAGGACGAAGGTGACCTTCTCGCGGAGGGCGTCCACCGCGCCGCCGCCGACCTCGGCGTCGAAGACTGGACGGTCAAGGGCCTCGAATTCTCCGCCCACGACGGTCGCACCCTGAACGGACAGGGTCTCGCGTTCGCCGTCTCCAATCGCGGTGCGGACCACATGTACGCCGAGTTCTACTCGAAGGAGTACCCCCTCGTCGACAAGGACGAGGCGGTCGACCCCGAAGGACTGGACGGCAAACCGCCGCTCATCGTCGAGAAAGAAAACCACAACGCGGTGCTCGACAGCGGCGTCGTCTGCAAGTTCTCGCGTGACTTCATGACCGAAGAGCGACTCGAAACCCTGCTCGACGCCGAGTACGACGACCTGCTTGCAATGGGTGCCACCGTGGTCGAACTCGAACGCCACTTCAACAACCAGCGCGGCTTCGACCGCGAGGACGACACCCTCCCCTACGACCTGCCGGAGTTCGAGTCGGCGCTGTCAGAGTACTACGAGGTGCGGGGCTGGAACGACGACGGGACGGTTCCCGAGGGTAACGTGGCGGGCGACTCGGGTGCGGTGAGTGCGGACGACTAACGACGACCTTTTCTCCACGACCTTTTACGACGGTCGAGGGGTCACGGCCGCGTGCCGTCGCGCGCGGCCGCGCCCTGTCTCCCTGTAAAAGCTCGACCAAAAGCACCGGAAGACGTTCCTGCTCGCTGACGCTCCGCGGGCGTGCGACTTCCGAGCCATTCGCTCGCGTCGCTCACGAAGACACTTCCTCACCCCCTTCGGGGGTTCCTTGGCCCGCTCGCTCAGTCACGGTGCTCCTTCGCTCGCGGAGAGTGTGCTGGCCCCTGGCGGTTGTGTCACCGGCCGACTTCTGGCGGTCGTGTTCCCGGGCGATTCCTGGCAGTTGTGTCGCCTGCCATCGCGTGACGAGGGCAGGCCAGCCCCTAGCGATGCCAGAGATTCCTCCGAAAATCGGGGATTTCACGCTCGCTCAGTCGCTACACTCCTTCGCTCGCGGCGTCTCGAAGTGACATCCTCCCCGTCGTAAACGACGGGGCTTCCCACAACAGTGGGATTCCGGCAATGCCGTAGGTTTCAGTCCGAATACGCCGAAAGCGTCATCTGTGCGGGTTTCGCACTCGTCT
>NZ_JBPEHH010000055.1:0-28296 GCF_054177595.1 Haladaptatus ordinarius
GGATTCGCCTCCGTCGCCAGTAACCCTTTGAGAAATCGGGACAATCTCGCTAGTGAAGCGGGAGATTTGTGTCATGGACATTCGCAGTCTCCCGCTTCAACTCCTTTGATTTAGCGACCCATCCCGACGCAGCCTAGTGATTCAACACAGCCGAAGCGACCTTCGACGCTTCCGACGACGGCCAGTACGGCGCGAACGTGACCGGCGTCGACCGCGCCGGTAACGTCGGTACCGCAACCGCCTCGGCCAACTTCTCGACGGTGAGCACGGCGAACGAGACGGTCACCGTGAAACTCGAGCGGTCGGGGATATTCGTCCGGTTCAACACGGAGACGGAAGTGAACGATACGTTCGTCACGCTCACCGAGAGTCGTTCCGAACTCGCACCGTTGTCTCTGAATCTCGCGGGGCTGTCCTTCCTGAACGGGCAACTCGATACGGAGTTGGCCGACAACCTGACCCACGCGACTATCGGTATCCCGGTCGACGAACTGCGACTGCCCGACGGCGTCGAGAAGAACGAGGTGAAAATCAACTACTACAACGAATCCATCGGGAAGTGGCAGGTCCAGACCACCGACGTTCGAACCGAGACGCTTCCCGACGGTTCCACGGATGAGTATCTGGTCGCCAACGTCACTCACTTCTCGACGTACGGGGCGCTGGTCGACGACACCGACGCGCCGACGATTACGGCGACGGAACCGACCGAGACGCTCGACGCCGGGACGAAGAACGCGACGGTTCGGTTCGAATACGAGGACACCGTCACCGGTATCGACGTCGGTTCCGTCTCGTTGTCGTTCGACGGCACGTCGGTCACCCGGAGTCCGAACACGACGATAACGAGCGGGTACGCCACCTATCGGGCGACGTCCCTCTCTGCGGGGACGCACACTGCAGCGCTTCTCGTGCGAGACCGCGCCGGAAACACCCACCGGGAGACGGTGGCCGTCGACGTCGCGAACCCCGTCGAATCCGGCGGTGGCGGTGGTGGCGGCGGTGGCGGCGGTGGCGGTGGTGGCGGTGGCTTCCCGTCCGCGACCGTCAACGTCGCACCCGGCCCGAACGGTGTTTTGATAGACATCCTCGGCGGTGTCGAAGGCCAGACCGCGTGGGCCGACCTCTCGGGTCTCGAGACGAACGCGGTGACGTTCGACCGGTTCGGAATCGAGTTCGAACGCGGAGGAGAGAGCGTAGCAGTGACCGTCGACGCACTCGAGACACCGTCGGACGGAACGTCGGAACTCGACGGCGCAATCGGCTACTTTAGGGTCGACGACCGCTACGTGATGCGGTCGTCCATCGACACGTCCCGCCTCAGTGCGACGGTCTCCACGGATGCGCTTCCGACCGGTACGACCGTTGAGGACATGACGGTGTACCAGTACCACGACGGGACGTGGCGCTCCATCTGGACGAAACGCGACGGCCAGACGGTCACCGGAATCGCGCCGATGGCGGTCGCCGTGAAATCACCAGCCGACGTCTCCGTGACCGACGTGACGCTCGATGCAGAGGCAGTCACTCCCGGTGAAAAAGTTACCGTGCGCGCGACGATCGAGAACACGGGCGGGTCGAACGGGGCGTTCGACGTCGCACTGACGGTGAGCGGCGAGACGGTCGAGACGAAGACGGTTCGCGTCGCCTCCGGTACGTCGAAGACGGTGGCGTTCTCCCGGACGTTCACCGAGGCTGGTACCTACGACGTGACGGTCAACGGTGTATCCGCAGGGAGCGTCGACGTCGCACAGGCCGACGGAACGACTACCGATGGTGGTGACGACACAGAGACGGACGACGATGCCGGGAACGAGGCCGACACCGAGAACGAGGGCGGCCAACCCGGATTCGGTATCCTCGTCGCGCTCAGCGCACTCGCAGGCGTGGCGCTCCTCCGACGACGCTGAGCCAGCGACCGTTCGGGTCGACTCACTTTTTGACCCGTACCGAACGACCGCTCGTGTCGTTTCGTGCGTTTCGAATGGAATCACCGACGCGTCCTCCCCTGCTGGGGCGTCTGCTGGCGGCGTCCTCGGCGTGCCCGTTCCCGGTTTGGGCGTCCTCGTCGGCTGGTGCCCTGCCGAGGTCTCGCTGTTCTCGATTCGACGGTCGGGTGTACTGGTTCTTGCTGGAGGTGTGCTTCGAGGAACCAGAGGTACTTGTCCACCTCGCGCGAGAGTTCGGTGAGCAGGTCGGCGGTATCTTCGTCCCCGTGTGTGAGCGCGGTGCCGATGTCGTTGCGCAGGTTCGCCCCGTGAACCGCCACGCTGTTCGCCAGCGCTTCGACGTACTCCGGGCCGGTCACCACGTCGGTTCGAAGTTCGGGGATGCGGGAGTTCGTCGACGCCATCCGAACCGTCCCCATCGCCTCTCCGCCGAGGGCCGTCGCCCGCTCTGCAACCGCGTCGGTGTGTTCGAACAGCACGTCCGCGAAGTCGTCGAACAGGAGGTGCAGTTCGTAGAACTGCATCCCCTTGACGTTCCAGTGGGCGTACTTCGTCTGTGTCAGCAGGTCGGTCGTATCCGCGAGCGTCTGGTTGAGCAGTTCGACGAGCGCCCGGCGGTCGCGGTCCGGAACGTTGTTCTGCGTGAAGAACAGCCGTGCTGTCTGCCGTTCGTCTCGTTGCTGTGGTTGATTCATTTCCCCCACCTCGACATCGTGGACGACCGAATCGGGCAAGAGGGTTGTGGGCGGACGAAAACGTGACCGTCGTGGAGGCGGAGGCCGCCACTACGAGACCTGACGCCGAGAGAAGTGCGCTGGCTGGGATTTGAACCCAGGTTGTGACCATGGCAAGGTCACGTGATACCACTACACTACCAGCGCGGTGTGTTGCACTTGTTCGTTTTACCGACTGGAGTATAAGGCTTCCGAAACGGGGAACGTTCGTGTGATACTCACTCCCATACTTCTCTCGATTCCGAGGGATTCGGGCGTGTGAATGCGTCACGCGCATGAATCGGAAGCGGCACCCTTTTAAGCGTCAACGAAAAAACTTCGCTACAGTCTAGTGATGAGGCGCCGAAGCGTCACGGTATGACCGTTAGCATACTCGTGCCGTCGTCCCTTGTCCGGGAAGCCGAAGACAAACGCGAGGCAACTCGCAAGATCGGCTACGTCGCCCGCGCTGCGACCGTGTTCCGGGCGGACCGCTTGGACGTCTTCCCCGATTCGGAAGGCGAGCGCAAGTGGGGCGGCGGGTTCGTCGAAACCGTACTGAAGTACGCCGCGACACCGCCCTACCTTCGAAAGGAGGTATTCGGTAAACGGGACGAACTGGAGTATGCGGGCGTGCTACCGCCGCTCCGCGCACCATCACAGACCGGCTCCGAATCGGAGGGTTCGGGGTCGTTAAGACAGGGAATCGTGACCGAGGTCGGACCTGAAGGGCGCGTTCGGGTCAATTGCGGATTGCAACACCCGATCTCCCTCGTCGTCCCGTCGAAGATGACGGTCGGCGAGGGAGAGCGCGTTACCGTCAGGATCTCTTCGAGAAGACCGGTCCGTGCGAAGCTGGTAGACGACCCCGTGCCGGGGTTTACAGTGAGGCGGACGGACCTTTCGGCGGCGCTCGACCGTGACGACGCTGGCGTTCGAATCGCCACGTCGCGCTACGGGGAGGAACTCTCCGTGACGCGACTCGGCGAACTCGTCACACGAACCGAACGCGACGGAATGACTGTCGCGTTCGGGTCGCCAGGTCGAGGCCTGCCGGAGATGTTCGGGATAGACCCCGAGCGTCTACCTGCGGTCGAATCCGGCGCACCCAGCCGGTTCGACCTCTGGCTGAATACGGTTCCGAACCAAGGCAGCGAGGTCGTGCGAACTGAAGAAGCGATGTTCGCCTCCCTCGCGTGCCTTACCCTCAACAGCGAGTGATACGATGCCAGAAACAAGCAGACCACGCAGAGGTTCGCTGGGCTTCGGCCCCCGTAAGCGCGCGACTAGTGAGGTGCCGCGCTTCAACTCGTGGCCCGAGAGCGACGGACAGCCGTCGCTGCAGGGCTTCGCGGGTTACAAGGCTGGAATGACCCACGTGGTGATGGTCAACGACGAGGCAAACTCCCCCCGCGAAGGGATGGAGGAGACAGTGCCGGTCACCATCGTCGAGACGCCTCCGATGCGCGCCGTCGCCCTACGGGCCTACGAAAACACGCCGTACGGGAAGAAGCCGCTGACGGAAGTGTGGGGTTCGGAGTTCCACGAGGAACTCGACCGCACGCTCGACGTACCGGAGAACCACGACGCCGACGCCGCGGAGGACGAACTCCGCGCCGCGCTCGAAGCAGGCGACGTGGCCGACCTCCGGGTCATCACCCACACCGTCCCCAGCGACATGAAGAACGTACCGAAGAAACGACCGGACGTCATGGAGACGCGCGTCGGCGGTAGCTCCCTCTCGGAGCGCTCCGACTTCGCGCTCGAGTTGCTCGAAGACGGCGGCGAACACGACATCACTGACGTGTTCCGCGCCGGCGAGTACCTCGACATCGGTGGCGTCACGAAAGGCAAAGGAACGCAGGGACCCGTCAAGCGATGGGGCGTCCAGAAACGAAAGGGCAAACACGCCCGCCAAGGCTGGCGACGTCGCATCGGTAACCTCGGCCCGTGGAATCCGTCACGCGTGCGCTCGACGGTTCCGCAGTTGGGCCAGACGGGTTACCACCAGCGGACCGAACTCAACAAGCGTCTCATCGCCCTCGGCGAGGACGACGAAGCCTCCGTCGACGGTGGGTTCGTCAACTACGGCGAGGTCGATGGTGCGTACGCGCTCATCAAGGGTTCGGTTCCGGGACCGAACAAGCGTCTCGTACGCTTCCGCCCTGCGATTCGACCGACTGACCAACCGCGCCTCGACCCAGAGGTGCGCTACGTAAGCACGGAGTCTAACCAGGGATAACCCATGCAGGCAACAGTACGTGACCTGAACGGTGACGACGCTGGTACGCTCGACCTGCCGGCGGTCTTCGATACGACCGTCCGGACGGACCTCATCAAGCGTGCCGTACTCGCCGCACAGGCCAACCGAAAACAGGATTACGGTACCGACCCGCACGCCGGGATGCGCACGTCCGCAGAATCGCCGGGCAGTGGCCGCGGTATGGCCCACGTCCCGCGAACGAACGGTCGGGGTGCTCGCGTACCTCACACCGTTGGTGGACGCGTCGCACACCCGCCGAAAGCGGAGAAAGACCGCTCGCTCTCGATCAACAAGAAAGAGCGCCAGAAGGCGGTACGAAGCGCCATCGCGGCGACGGCAGACGCCGAACTCGTCGCGGAGCGCGGGCATCGCTTCGACGAGGACACCGAACTGCCCCTCGTCGTCAGCGACGACTTCGAAGACCTCGTGAAGACGAAAGAGGTCGTCTCCTTCCTCGAAGCGGTCGGCATCGACGCCGACATCGCACGTGCGGAGGATAACAAGAAGATTCGCGCCGGTCGCGGGACGACCCGTGGTCGCAAGTACAAGACGCCGAAGTCGATTCTGTTCGTCACGAGCGAGGAGCCGTCGCGTGCAGCACGCAACCTCGCCGGTGCGGACGTTGCGACGGCGCGCGAGGTCAACGCGGAAGACCTCGCGCCCGGTACGCATCCGGGTCGACTGACCGTCTGGACCGAGAGCGCGCTGGAGGAGGTGGCCGACCGATGAGCGTCATCGAGTACCCGTGGGTCACTGAGAAGGCGATGAACGACATGGACTTCGACAACAAGCTCCAGTTCATCGTCTCGCTTGACGCCACGAAGCCGGAGATTCGCGACGAAATCGAAGAGCGCTACGAGGTCACCATCGACAGCATCAACACGCAAGTCACGATGAAGGGGAAAAAGAAAGCGATCGTCGCGTTGTCCGACGATGACGACGCACAGGACGTCGCTTCCCGAATCGGGGTGTTCTAACGATGGGACGCAGAATCCAAGGCCAGCGACGTGGTCGCGGGGGACCGACCTTCCGTGCTCCGTCGCACCGATACAAAGCTGAACTGCAACACAAGAAGGCCGAAGACAGCGACGTGGTCTCCGGGACGGTCGTCGATATCGAACACGACCCCGCCCGAAGCGCACCTGTCGCGGCCATCGAGTTCGAAGACGGCGACCAGCGCCTCGTCCTCGCCCCCGAGGGCGTCGGCGTCGGCGAAGAGATTCAGGTCGGCGTCTCCGCCGAAATCAAACCCGGCAACACGCTCCCGCTCGCCGAAATCCCGGAAGGGATTCCGGTGTGCAACGTCGAGCGCCAGCCCGGTGACGGCGGAAAGTTCGCTCGCGCCTCCGGCGTGAGCGCGGACCTCATCACGCACGACCGCGAGGCTGCCGTCGTCAAACTCCCGAGCGGCGAGATGAAACGACTCTCGCCCCAGTGTCGAGCCACTATCGGCGTCGTCGCCGGTGGGGGTCGCACGGAGAAACCGATGGTCAAGGCCGGAAACAAGTACCACAAAATGAAAGCGCGCGGCACGAAGTGGCCGAACGTGCGCGGTGTGGCGATGAACGCCGTCGACCACCCGTTCGGTGGCGGTGGCCGCCAGCACCCTGGCCGACCGAAGAGCGTTTCGCGGGACGCCCCGCCGGGACGCAAGGTCGGAGACATCTCGTCGCGGCGAACGGGACGAGGAGGTAACAAATGAGCGGAAACGAATACCGAACCGGACGCGAGGGTGAGTTCACCTATCGCGGCTACGACCTGGACGAACTGCAGGACATGAGCCTGGAGGGAGTCGCAGAACTGCTCCCCGCACGAAAGCGGCGAAGCATCCTTCGCGGGTTGACCGTCGAGCAGGAGAAACTGCTCGAGAAGGCCCAGAACACGACCGAGGAAGAGTCGGCAAACAGCCCGATTCGGACGCACCTGCGCGACATGCCGGTGCTCCCATCGTTCGTCGGCAAGACCTTCGCGGTCTACAACGGCAGCGAATTCGAGCGCGTGCGAATCGAGCCGGAGATGCTGGGTCATTACCTCGGCGAGTTCCAGCTAACCCGCACGTCCGTCGAACACGGACAGGCGGGTATCGGCGCGACCCGCTCCTCGAAGTTCGTGCCACTCAAATAAACCATGGGAATCAGCTACAGCGTCGATGCCGACCCGGACACCACGGCGAAAGGGATGCTCCGGGAGCGGCACATGAGTCACAAGCACAGTAAGGCGATTGCCCGCGAGATAAAGGGCAAGACCGCCGCGGACGCGAAAGCGTATCTGCAGCAGGTCGCCAACGAGGAGCGGTCGGTGCCGTTCAAGCAGCACAACAGCGGCGTCGGCCACCGTTCCGACATCGACGGTTGGGACGCGGGTCGCTACCCCGAGAAGGCGAGCAAGGCGTTCATCGAACTCATCGACAACGTCGTCGCCAACGCGGACGCCCAGGGATTCGACGGCGAGTCGATGGAGATCATGCACGTCGCCGCCCACAAGGTCGGTGAAGTGCAGGGCCGCAAGCCGCGTGCGTTCGGTCGTGCCTCCGCCTGGAACACGCCCGAAGTGGACGTCGAACTCGTCTTAGAGGAGGTCGAAGAATAATGGCAGACGAACATCAGTTCATCCAGGACGGCCTACAGCGGTCGCAGATAGACGAATTCTTCGCGTCCGAACTGGGCCGCGCGGGCTACGGCGGCATGGACGTCGCCAAGACGCCGATGGGGACCCAGATCGTCCTCAAGGCCGAAAAACCCGGTATGGTCATCGGAAAGGGCGGTAAGAACATCCGGAAAATCACCCGCGAACTCGGCGAGCGGTTCGACTTGGACGACCCGCAGATCGACGTTCAAGAGGTCGACGAACCGGACCTGAACGCCCGCATCGTCGCCGACCGACTCGCCAACGCGCTCGAGCGCGGTTGGTACTTCCGGAAGGCGGGTCACACGACCATCGACCGAATCATGGACTCCGGTGCCCTCGGCGCCGAAATCGTCCTGTCCGGCAAGGTCACGGGCGCACGCTCGCGCGTGGAGAAGTTCAACCGCGGGTACATCAAGCACAACGGTGAACCCGCACAGGAGATCGTCGACCACGGCCAGGGCGTCGCAGTGATGAAACTCGGCACCATCGGCGTGGACGTCAAAATCATCCCGCCGGGAGCCGACCTGCCCGACGACTTCCGCATCGAGGAGGGTGCAGACCCAGAAGAACTCGTCCCGGACGCAGTCGAGGCCAACGAAGCGGCCGACCTCATCGACGAACCGAGCAAGGAGGAACTCGAAGAACTCCGCGCCGACGAAGACGAAGAATCGCCGGAACCCGGCGAGGAAGAAGTCGAAGAGAAAATCGTCGAGGAAGTCCTCGAAGAGGAGTCGGCCGAACCCGAGACGACCGAAGAGTCCGTCGAGGAGGAACTGGACGAACTCGAAGAAGAGGTCGAAGCCGAAGCAGAGGAACTGCTCGACGAGATGGAAAACGAAGAAGAATCCGAGGAGAGTGAAGAATAATGGCTATCCTTCACACCGAGGAGATCCGCGACATGACGCCGGCAGAGCGTGAGGCCGAACTCGAAGAGCTCGAGACGGAACTGCTCAACTCGAAGGCGGTCAAGGCCGCGGGTGGTGCCCCCGAAAACCCGGGTCGCATCAAGGAACTTCGTCGTACCATCGCTCGAATCAAGACGATTCAGCAAGAAGAAGGCGACCTCGAATAAGATGCCACTGACACCCGAGACGCTCACGAAACACGAACTCGTCGGCCTGTGCGTACGGGTCGTCTCCGCGGCGAATCCCGCCCTCGAAGCCATCGAGGGTCGAATCGTCGCCGAGACGATGCGCACGCTTACCGTCGAGTCTGCGTCTCGGACGTGGCAGGTGCCAAAGCAGGACGCGACGTTCGAGTTCGCGCTCACAGATGAAGCCGCCGCACCCTGCGAGGGGTCGGGGACTGCGTCCAAACTTGCCTCGGAAACTGCCGGATTCCGATCCGGTCAGTCTGCGGTTTGCGAGGACGTAGCCTACGTTACGGTTGATGGAGCCACACTGCTCTCACGACCCGCATTGCGCACCGAAACTGGAGGTAATTCGAAATGGCGTTAGGATTGAACGTATCAGAACCGGAGGAGACTTGCTCCGACGAGAACTGTCCGTTCCACGGCTCGCTAGTCGTGCGCGGACAGGTTCTCGAAGGAACGGTCGCCTCCACAGACATGGATAAAACCGTCGTCGTCGAGCGAGAGTACGACGTTACAGTGCCGAAATACGATCGGCAGATGAAACGTCGTTCCCGCGTTCCGGCCCACGCGCCGGAGTGTTTGGGTCTCGAAGTCGGCGACACGGTTCGTATCGCAGAAACCCGACCGCTCTCGAAGACGAAATCACACGTCGTCGTCGAGACTACGACCGGAGGTGACGACTGATGGAAGCGCTGAAGGCCGACGTTACGCAGGGAGTCGAGAAAGGCTCGCTGTTGACGTGTGCCGACAATACCGGCGCACGCGAACTGAAACTCATCAGCGTCTCCGGCTACCACGGCACGAAGAGCCGTCACCCGAAGGCGGGCATCGGTGACAAAATCACCGTCTCCGTCACGAAGGGGACGCCCGAGATGCGCCGACAGGTGCTGGAGGCGGTCATCGTCCGACAGCGAAAGGCCATCCGTCGTCCGGACGGCACGCGTGTCAAATTCGAAGACAACGCGGCCGTCGTCATCGACGACGTCGAAGAGCCGCGTGGGACGGAGATCAAAGGTCCCATCGCGCAGGAAGTGGCCGAGCGGTTCGGAAGTATCGCAAGCACAGCTACGATGATAGTATGACTCGACAACCACGCAAACAGCGAAATAAGACCGAGCGCGCCCCGCTCCACGAGCGGCACGAGCAGGTCAAAGCACCGCTGTCCGACGACCTCCGCGAGGAGTACGGACAGCGGAGCGTCCGCGTCAACGCGGGCGACACGGTCGAGGTCATGCGCGGCGACTTCGCCGGCGAAGACGGCGAGGTTCTCTCCGTGGATATGAAAAACGCAGTCATCCACGTCGAGGAAGTCACCCTCGAGAAAGCCGACGGTGAAGAAGTGCCGCGACCACTCGACGCGAGCAACGTTCGCGTGACCGACCTCAACCTCGAAGACGACCGCCGCGAGGCGCGTCTGGAAGGTGATACCGAATGAGCAACCATCAGAAACGACTCTCCGTTCCGAACTCGTGGCCGGTCGAGCGCAAGACCGCCACGTTCACCGTGAAGGCCGGTGCCGGCCCGCACGGCCGCGACGGCGTCCCGCTGCTCATCCTGCTGCGGGACGTGCTAGGCTACGTCCAATCGCGGAAAGAAGCCCGGTACGCGCTCAACAACGATTCCGTCCTCGTGAACGGGGATGCAGTGAGCGACGAACAGCGACCCATCGGGATGTTCGACATCCTCGCGTTCACCGAACGCGAAGAGTACTACCGCGTCTTCCCCGACGAAGGCGGTCGCCTCGCGCTGACGCCCATCGACGCCGATGCGGCGGACGGCCGACTGGCGAAGATCGACGACAAGACGCAGGTCCCCGGTGGCGAAACACAGCTCAATCTCCACGATGGCAGCAACCTCCGCGTGGGAGACGGCGGCGATTACAACACGAAAGACTCCATCGTCGTCAGCACCGACGAAAAGGAAGTCGTCGCTCACTTCCCCTACGAGGAAGGCTGTCTCGTTACCGCAGTTCGCGGCCAGCACGCGGGCGAAATCGGCGAAGTCGCCGACATTCAGGTGACGCCCGGCAGCGGTTCGAACACCGTTACCGTCGAAGGTGACGACACCTCGTTCGAAACCGTCGAGGAGTACGTCGTCGTCATCGACGAGAACTTCACGGGAGGTGATGACGAATGAGCGAAGCAGAGTCGGAGTTCCACCAGATGCGCGAGCCACGAGTGGAGAAGATCGTCGTCCACATGGGCGTCGGCGAAGGTGGCCGCGAACTCGCCAACGCCGAGGACATCCTCGAAGACGTGACCGAACAGCAGAGCGTTCGTACGCTGGCGAAGTCCACGCTACCGGATTTCGGCATCCGTCAGGGCGACCCCATCGGCGCGAAGGTCACCCTTCGCGGCGAGAGCGCCCACGAGTTCCTCGACACGGCGCTCCCGTTGGCTGACCTCTCGAAGGGCCAGTTCGACGAGACGGGGAACTTCAGCTTCGGCATTGAGGAACACACCGAGTTCCCGAGCCAGGAGTACGACCCGAACGTCGGAATCTACGGGCTTGACGTGACCGTCAACCTCGTCAGACCGGGCTATCGTGTCGCCAAGCGCGACAAGGTGTCCCGTCAGATTCCGTCGAATCACCGACTGACGGTCGAGGACGCGATCGCGTTCCTCGAAGCCAACTTCGACGTAGAGGTGGACGAATGAGCGAAAGTGAAAACGACGCGACCGGCGAGCAGACGGCCAAGCGCACGGGACAACTCGAATCGTGCCAGCGCTGTGGTCGAAAGCAGGGTCTGGTCGGCAAATACGACATCAACCTGTGTCGGCAGTGCTTCCGCGAAATTGCACGCGACATGGGATTCAAAAAGTACCGATAACTATGGCAGGAAACGACCCCCTCAGTAACGCACTCTCCGGCGTGGACAACGCCGAGAGCGTCGGTCATCTGTCCCACACGGTACAGCCCGCCTCGAACGAGATCGGCAGCGTACTCGAAGTCTTCTACGACAACGGGTACATCGACGGGTTCGACTTCGTCGACGACAGTAAAGCCGGTCGGTTCGAGGTCGAACTGAAAGGCGCGATCAACGAATGTGGCGCGGTCAAACCCCGCTATTCGGCGGGTAAAGACGACTTCGAGAAGTGGGAGAAGCGATTCCTCCCCGCCCAGGACTACGGGGCACTCGTCGTCACGACCAGCCACGGCGTCATGAGCCACTACGAGGCCCGCGAGGCGGGAATCGGTGGCCAAGTAATCGCGTACGTGTACTAGAACAATGCCACGAATAGAAATCGAAATTCCGGACGAGGTAACCGCCGACGTAGACCACCTCGATCTGTCTGTCGATGGACCGGAAGGAACCGTCACGCGACGGCTCTGGTACCCGAACATCGGCGTCAGTGTCGAGGATGGGTCAGTGGTCATCGAGGGTGACACCACCGACGCCAAGACGAAGGCGACGATGGGCACGTTCGAGAGCCACGTGCGAAACATGATCCACGGCGTGACCGAGGAGTGGGAGTACAAGATGGAAGTCTTCTACTCTCACTTCCCGATGCAGGTGCGTTCCGAAGGCGAGGAAGTCGTCATCGAGAACTTCCTCGGCGAGAAAGCGCCCCGACGGACGGCTATCCACGGGGACACCACCGTTCAGGTGGACAACGAGGAGTTGTACCTGCGCGGCCCGAGCATCGAAGACGTGGGCCAGACCGCCGCGGACATCGAACAACTCACTCGCGTGCAGGGCAAAGACACGCGAGTATTCCAGGACGGCGTCTACATCATCGAGAAACCGTCCGTGGGAGGTGCCTGATAGATGGCAGACGAACCAGAACAGCTAGAAGACATCAGCGGCGTCGGCGAGAGCAAGGCCGAATCGCTCCGTGAGGCAGGCTACGAGTCCGTCGAGGACATCAAAGCCGCCGAACAGAGCGACCTCGCCGAAGTCCAAGGTATCGGCAACGCGCTCGCCGCCCGTATCAAGGCGGACGTCGGTGACCTCGAAGTCGAAGAGGAGACTGAAGCCGAAATCGAAGAGGAAGTGCCTGCCGAAGAAGAAGAACCCGAAGTGGACGTCGAGACCGAACTGCGTCCACGCGGCTTGACCGAGAAGACGCCCGACCTCGAAGACGAGAAGGCGCGACTTCTCAAACAGCGCAAACGCGAGGGCAAACCGCAGTTCAATCGACAGGATTACCACAAGAAAAAGCGGACACCCGAATCGTGGCGCAAACCCCGCGGTAACCTCTCGAAGCAGCGCCGAGGTATCAAGGGGAAAGGCGACATGGTCGAGTCCGGTTACCGGACGCCGAAGTCCGTCCGGGGCAAGCACCCAAGCGGCTTCGACGAAGTTCGCGTCCACAACGTGAACGACCTCGACGGCGTCGACGGCGACACCGAAGCGGTTCGCATCGCCTCGAAAGTCGGTGCTCGCAAACGCGAGCGTATCGAGGAGTCCGCCGAGGAGGCGGGTATCCGCGTTCTCAACCCGACCTACGTCGAAGTGGAGGTAGAAGAATGACTGACCTGAGTGCACAGAAGCGACTCGCCGCCGACGTTCTCGACGTCGGGAAGAACCGCGTCTGGTTCGACCCCGACGCACAGGGTGCCATCGCGGACGCGATTACCCGCGAGGACATCCGTGACCTCGTCGACGACGGGTCGATTCAGGCCAAAGACGCAAAGAGCAACTCCCGCGGCCGCGCCCGCGAACGCAACGCGAAGCGCGCCTACGGTCACCGTACCGGCGCCGGCACCCGCAAGGGGAAGAAGGGCGGCCGCAAGAACTCGAAAGAGGAGTGGACGAACCAGATTCGTGCGCAGCGACGCAAACTGCGTGAACTCCGTGCCGACGGCGAAATCACACAGACACAGTACCGTGACCTGTATGACAAGGCAAAAGGCGGGGAGTTCCGTAGCGTGCAGTACCTGCTGAACTACATCGAGAACAACTACTAACCATGGCAACTGGACCACGATACAAGGTGCCGATGCGCCGACGCCGTGAGGTCCGTACTGACTACCATCAGAGGTTGCGCCTGCTGAAATCGGGCAAGCCCCGCCTGGTCGCTCGCAAGAGCAACCAGCACGTCAGGGCGCAGCTGGTCACGATGGGTCCCGACGGCGACAACACGGTTGCGAGCGCGTACTCCGGCGATCTGGAGGAATACGGCTGGGAAGCCCCGACGGGCAACGTTCCCAGTGCGTACCTCACGGGGTACCTGCTCGGCAAACGCGCACTCGACACGGACTACGACGAGGCCGTACTCGACATCGGCCTCAACACGGCGACGCCCGGCAGCAAGGCGTTCGCAGTACAGGAAGGAGCAATCGACGCTGGCCTCGAAATCCCGCACAACGAAAGCGTGATGGCGGACTGGTCGCGCAACCGCGGCGAGCACATCGCCGAGTACGCAGAGCAACTCGACGACCCGCTGTACAGCGGGGATTTCGACGCCACCGAACTACCCGAGCACTTCGACGAAGTGCTCTCGAACCTCCAGGAGGACGAATAATATGAGTAACTCTAACGGCTGGCAACCCCAGACCCGTCTCGGTCGAAAAGTCGCCGACGGCGACATTGAGACGATGGACGAGGCCTTGACCTCCGGACTCCCGCTGAAGGAGCCGGAACTCGTCGACCAGCTCCTCCCCGGACTGGAAGACGAGGTGCTGGACATCAATATGGTCCAGCGTATGACCGACTCTGGGCGACGCGTCAAGTTCCGATGCGTCGTCGCTATCGGCAACCGCGACGGCTACGTGGGCTACGCCGAAGGTCGAGACGACCAGGTCGGCGGTGCCATCCAGAAGGCAATCGAAATCGCGAAGTTGAACATCATCGACGTCCCCCGCGGTGCGGGGTCGTGGGAAGACCGCAGTGACCGACCCCACTCGCTCACCCACCGGACGACCGGGAAGGCGGGGAGCGTGGAGGTCGAACTCATCCCGGCACCTGCCGGACTGGGTCTCGCCGCGACCGACACCGTTCGAAAAATCCTCGAACTCGCGGGCATCGAGAACGCGTGGACGAAGAGCCACGGCAACACGCGAACGACGCTCAATCTCGCCAAGGCGACGTACAACGCCCTTGAGAACGCGTCACAGGCCCGTGGCCCCCGCGCCCGCCCCGACGAGCGGCCGGAGGTGGCCGACTGATGAAGGCAGTCGTCCAACTTCGCGGTGAGGTCGACATGAGCCAGGGCGTTCGTGACACGCTCGGGATGCTCAACATCCACCGCGTGAACCACTGCGCGCTGGTTCCGGAGACGGAGACCCACCGGGGAATGATAACGAAGGTCAACGACTTCGTCGCCTACGGGGAGCCGAACCAGCAGGTGCTGGAGACGCTTCTCCAAAAGCGTGCCGAACCCCTCGAGGGGTCGGATGCCGTGGACGACGAATGGGTTGCAGAGAACACCGACTACTCCGACATCGCCGACCTCGCAGTGGCGCTGCTCGACGAGGAGACGACCCTCCGCGAGCAGGGGCTCACACCTGTCCTCCGACTCCACCCACCGCGCGGTGGTCACGAGGGCATCAAACATCCCACGAAAGAGGGCGGCCAACTCGGAAAACACACGACAGAGGAGATAAACAAGCTCCTCAAGTCGATGCGATAACCATGACGAACAAGAAACGACGCCAGCGTGGCTCGCGGACGCACGGCGGCGGGACGCACAAGAACCGCCGTGGTGCCGGTAACCGCGGTGGACGCGGACGCGCCGGCCGCGCGAAACACGAGTTCCACAACTACGAACCGCTCGGAAAGTACGGGTTCTCCCGACCCGACGACGTCCAGGAGACGGTCCTCACCGTGTCCGTACAGAAACTCGACGAAGACGCTGCACTCTTCGCGGCGGAGGGAGTCGCCGAGGAGACCGACGACGGCTACCATATCGACGCGCGCGACGTCGTCGACGACGGCTGGGACGCCGACGCTGTCAAAGTGCTCGGAAGCGGTCAGGTTCGCAACAGCCTCGACGTCACCGCAGACGCCTTCTCGGCGAGTGCGGTCGAACTCATCGAGCAAGCGGACGGCAGCGCCGTCCTGAGCGAACGGGCCGAAGCCGAGGAATCCGAACCGACCGAGATAGAGGAAGACTCAGAGGACTAACCCATGGGATGGAAGGAGGCCGCTGAACCAGTCCTGACGCGAATGCCCGCCGTCGAGCGCCCTGAGGGCCACGTTCCCTTCAAGCGCAAGCTAACGTGGACGGCAGGCGTCCTCATGCTGTATTTCTTCCTGACGAACGTCACCCTCTACGGAGTAAACACGCAGACGGACATCTTCGGCCAGTTCCGCTCGCTCCTCGCGGGACAGCAAGGGTCCGTCTTGCACCTCGGTATCGGTCCCATCGTCACCGCGAGCATCGTCTTACAGCTGCTCGGCGGTGCCGACTTGCTGGGACTGGATACGAACGACCCGCGTGATCAGGTTCTCTATCAGGGTCTCCAGAAGTTACTGGTCGTCGTGATGATCTGTCTGACGGGGCTGCCGATGGTGTTCGTCGGCGGCTTCTTCCAGCCAGATCAGGCGCTCGTGCAGTCGCTCGGGTCCTCGATGGCTGTCAAGTGGATCATCTTCGCCCAGATATTCGTCGGTGCCATCCTCGTCCTGTTCATGGACGAAATCGTGAGCAAGTGGGGCGTGGGCAGCGGTATCGGCCTGTTCATCATCGCCGGTGTCAGCCAGAGTCTCATCGGCGGCCTCATCTCGCCGGGAATCGAGGGCGAAGCGAGTGGCCTCATCCCGCAGTGGATAGCCATCATCACGGGCAGTGCGCAGAACGTTCCGTCGCTGCTGACGGCAAACGGCATTCAGTACCTCCTGCTCGGGGGTGGCGGCTTGCTCGCTCTCGCAACGACGCTGCTCATCTTCGGCATCGTCGTGTACGCCGAGAGCGTGCGCGTCGAGATTCCACTCAGTCACGCACGAGTGAAGGGTGCTCGCGGTCGCTTCCCCGTGAAGCTCATCTACGCGAGCGTCCTGCCGATGATTCTCGTCCGCGCCCTGCAAGCGAACATCCAGTTCCTCGGGCGCATCCTGAACAGTCAGCTCGGTAGTTTACCCGGGTGGCTGGGTACCTACACGCAAGGGCAGCCCACCGGTGGGCTGTTTTACTACCTGGCCCCTATCCAATCTCGGAGCGATTGGATGTGGTGGGCCGGCGGCGGTTCTGCCGCCGCACAGGAGCCGTGGCAGGTACTCCTCCGTGTCGCAATCGACCTGTCGTTCATGATTATCGGCGGTGCTATCTTCGCCATCTTCTGGGTCGAGACGACTGACATGGGGCCGGAGGCCACGGCGAAACAAATCCAGAACTCCGGGATGCAGATTCCCGGCTTCCGCCAGAACACGGGCGTCATCGAGAAGGTGATGGAACGCTACATTCCGCAAGTCACCGTCCTCGGCGGCGCGCTGGTCGGCCTGCTGGCCGTCATGGCGAACATGCTCGGCACCATCGGTCAGGTCTCCGGAACGGGACTGCTGCTGACCGTCTCCATCACGTACAAGCTCTACGAGGAGATCGCCGAAGAGCAGTTGATGGAGATGCATCCGATGATGCGCGAGATGTTCGGCGGCTAACGCGGCAAAATCCGACTCGTTTTTTCGGACTCCGGTTTCAGAACTGACTTCGTCGCACACTCGACTGTCGACCGTGCTGTCCCATCGTCGATTACTGTATCGGCCACCGGCGTTGCAGGTCGAACGGAGACAGGCGTGTCTTTTTATACTCGCTCGGGCCGTCGTCCCACTATGAAACCATGAAACGGGAACGATGGTTCCTGTTGTTCCTGATAGCCGTCTTCGGTTTGCTGGCGACGTTGCTCATCAGACCGTTTCTCCAATACGTGCTGGCGGCGATTTTGCTGAGCTACGTTCTGAATCCGCTCCAGAAGCGACTCGCTCCACGATACGGCCCGCGAATCTCCGCGCTGTCGCTCATGGCAGTGACCACGCTCGTCGTCCTCGTCCCCGTCGCCAGTCTGTTCGCCATCGCCCTCCGACAGGCTATCTCGTTTCTCAGAGCTATCGCTCGGGGGGACGCACGATTTCAGGAACTGCTCCGTCTCGTCGAACAGTACACTGGTGTCTCCATCGAGAGACGGACCCTGCGGGAGTTGATTCCCACCGACGTTTCCTCGCAGTTGGTGGACAACGTACTGAGCATCTTCGGGGGCATCTCGAACGTCCTCATCGGCATCACGGTGCTGGCGTTCGTCCTCTATTACCTGCTCGTGGACGGCGAGGCGTTCGTTCGCTGGATTCGGCGGAGTACCCCCCTCTCGTCGGACGTTCAGGACGAACTGTACGGCGAGATGAATCAGGTGATGTGGGGCGTCCTGGTGGGCAACGTACTGGTCGCCATCGTGCAAGGAATACTGACCGGTATCGGTCTCGCCATCGCAGGCGTTCCGGGCGTCGTGTTCTGGACCGTCGTGACGACGCTCCTCTCGTTGCTTCCGCTCATCGGTGCGTCGGTCGTCTGGCTTCCGGCGTCGGTCTACCTGTTCCTCGTCGGCCGTCCGCTCGCGGCGGCGTTCCTGTTCGTCTACGGGACGGTGATTATCAGCCTCTCGGATAACTACCTTCGCCCCGTCGTCAGCGGACACGAGGCACGACTGAATCCTGGTCTGCTCGTCGTCGGTATCTTCGGCGGCGTCTACGTCCTCGGATTCATGGGGCTGTTTTTCGGTCCTATCGTCCTCGGTGTCTTCAGGTCTCTCATCGTCGTGTTCGCGCGCGAGTACACCGAAGCAGAGACACCGCGGTAGCCCCACCGAAACTGTGACGAGAACCCTCACCGTCACCACAAACGATTCCGAACGAGTTTCCGAGAGCGACACCGAACTACCACGAACTCCTACCGTCTCAGTTGGGTCGCTCGCCGACGGTGTTGTTCGAGCGGACGTTCCCCGACGACGTGCGCGAGACGACGATTGCACGGCGGTTTCCTCCGCCGCGATTGCCGACGACGCGGTTTCGGTCGCTCGAGATGAGCAAGATACCGGTGTCACTGCTGTTCTCGACTCGGTTGCGCAGGATGGCGTTTTCGTCGCTCGACCGCAGGCGGACGCCGACGGAGTTCGTTCGTGCGAGGTTATCCGCTATCGTATTGTTCCGCGCGCCGTCCGCGAGATAGATGCCGTAAAACCGGTTCGATACCCTATTTTCCCGAACTCGATTGTCGCTGGCACCCGAGAGCCAGATACCCGCGATTTCGTTCTCGGTCGCCGCGTTCGCACGCACGGTGTTCTCACTCGCGCCGAACAGCGCGATGCCGAACTCGTTGCGCCGGGCGTCGGTGCCGACGACGGTGTTTCGCCTCGCCTCCACGAGTTGCACGCCCACCAGCGCGTTGTCGGTCGCCGTCGTGTTTCGCAGGGTGGTGTTCCGACTCGCGCCGACGAGGAAGACTCCCGCCACCGCGTTCGACCGGGCGACGTTGTCGGTTATCGTCCCGTCTCGAACCGAGACGAGCGAGAGACCGACGCGGTTTCGTGCCGTCTCCGTGTTCTCGACGGTCGCGTTCCCGATACCCGCGAACCAAATCCCGTCGTCCCAGTCGGTCGCCGTCACGTTTCGAACGGTGACGTTCGAATTACCGGTGACGAGCACGCCAGCAGAGCCGAACGCCCCCACGCCGTCGATGCTGTGATCCCGTCCGTCGAGCACGACGTCGTTCGCCGTGATACGGAGACAGCGACTCTCCGTTGTGTTCGTCAGGTCGTCCGTAAGCACGTAACGACCGGGATTCGAAATCTCTCGGCAGGAATCCACCGGCGTCTGGCTCGCTGAGATGTCGGAATCGGTTCCGGATGCGACTCCGAGGACAGGTTCGGGCGCACTCGACGCGCCCACGAGCGTGACGATGACCACAAACAGTACTGCGAGTCCATCGCGCATGGTTCGATTTCACGCTTCCCGCAGTTCGTTATTCGCTTACCAGTCGGCGGGCAATCGACCATTTCCATCGAGTTGCAGAGGATGTCACGATTGCAATCGCTGTAAAAGTGGTATTTCTTCTAGCTTCTCGTCCGGCAATTCTCCCCAGCGAACCCCCGATGGCCGGTCGAACTCGGTTCCGGTGCGGACGACGCGCTCCGGTGTGATGACGACGTCCATGGGCACGTCGTGTGCTTCGACGGCGATGTCGTCGTCCACGACCTGTCTCTCGTGTACCGTCGTCGCTATCGTCGTGTCTCCGTCCACCGCGCCGAGTTCTCGGAGGACGGCGTACTCGAGGTCGCTGTACCCTTCCCCCTTTCCGATTCGCGCGCCGGTTTCGGTCACTGCGACGCTTCCGGAGACGACGAAATCGACGTGTGGTACCTCGTCCGGGCCGACTGGTTCGGCGTACCGGTCCATCTTCGAGACCGTCGCAGCAGCGTCCGTGTCGTCTATCTTCTCGGGGGCGAGTTTCATGAACGGTTTCTCGTCCCGGAGGCGGGGTTGTGCCATGTAGACGACCGTCCCCTCGCGGAGCGCACGCCGCCGGACGGGCAGTTGCGGGGCGTCTGGGTTGGCTTTCACCACGTCGGCGTCCCGCCACTCGGGGAGGTCGGCGAGTCGTTCGGCGGCGGCGTCCGCGCCCGCGAAGTTCGGGATGCGACCGTGTGGCGGGAAGGGAAATCGAGCGACGCCGTCGTCTTCCAGTCTATCCCACACTCGCTCTCTGTGGGCCTGTTTGTTCATGTCGTCAGCAGAGTGGCGGTAAACTAAAATCTCCTGACAGTGGGGCGACTGCGAACGATGGTCAGACCACACCTAAGTATCGATGACGAGATATCTCGGGTGAGATGGAAACGCACACAGATTGGGGCGTTCGATGGTCGGTCAACACCACGCTGGGCGTACTCGTCGTCGGCCTCGGATTCGTGGGGACACAACTTCTCGTCGGCGACGTGCTCGTATCTCTTCGGCTCTTGTCACCGCCTGCCGTCGAGTCGTCCGGAACGAAACTCCCGCTCGTCGCTGGCGGACTCATCGTCGGTGTGACGCTCGCAGTGGCGTCAAGACGACTGGGCGGGTCACGACGATGGCACGTCGTCGTCTGGACCACCCTCCTGTTTCTCAACATGGCTGGCGTCCTCCTCGAAGGGACGTTTTTCGCTCCGGACCTGGCTCCGATGGAGAACCTCCCGGGCGGGATGGTGACCCAACTGCTCGCGGCGGCCGTGACGGCGGGACTCGCAGCGTGGCTGTTCGTCCCCGACGAAGCGACCGGACGACCGAGCCTCAGAAATCGCGCGTGGTCGTCGTGGCTCGTCCGTTTGCTGGCCGGCGCGCTCACCTACGTCGTGTTGTTCTGGGTCGTCGGTGCCGCGAACTATCTCCTCGTGACGAAACCGTACTACGAGGCACAGATGGGTGGCATTACCACGCCCGACGCGAACGTCGTTCTCGTCCTCGAAGTGGTCCGTGGGCACCTCATCGCGCTCTCGGTGGTTCCTTTCGTCCGGTCCGTTCGCGCCTCCCGACGTGAGCGTGCGACCGTGGCGGGGCTCGTCCTGTTCGTCTTCTCGGGACTCGTTCCACTCACGTATCAACTGGGGACGCTTCCCCCGTTTCTGCTGTTCGCGAGTGGGTACGAGATTCTCCTCCAGGTCGGTCCGACCGGTGCCGTCGTCGCAGTGTTGCTCGGTTCCGACGAGGACGGTCACGAGTCGTCGAAGACGGTCGATGCGACTCACGGCTAGCCGCCGTCACGAACCGTCTCCGGGCGATTCGTCCTTCGGTTTCCATCGACACACCGAACTCCGCTCTCGTTTCCGAACGTTCGTCGTTAGTTCGACGAACGCCTGCCAGACGAACAACCCGTCACCGATTCCACCAAAACGGCTTTGCTCGGTAACTGCGTCGTATCTGCGATGGCGAAATACGTCTCGACGGTGAAGATTCGCGGGCAGGTGCAGAACATGCAGAAACTGGCGTCGATCTGGGGCGACCTCCGAACCGAACTCCGAGAGTACGGCGTCGAACTCGAGGGGAGTTACGCGGTCCTCGGCGAGTATGACTTCCTAGTTATCCTGGACGCACCGGACCGGGACGCCGTCTTCAAATCCTCCATCGCTCTCGAGAATCAGGGCCTCGACACGCAGACCATGGAGATAATCCCAATCGAGGAGTTCGCGTCGCTCGTCGAAGAGTAGTCTTATCCACGCGCTTTCTATTCGAGGGCAGTGCTACGAATCGTCGTTTCCGACAGCGATTCGGCACAACTCTCATTCTCGCTGGCCTCCAATCTCGACCGTGATTCGACTGCGGGACGGTATCCACATCGACGCGGACCGAACCGTCGTCGCCGACGCTCGGAGTGCGGTCGGTGACGTGAACTTGGTGAGCCACGCCCACGCAGACCACACGTTCCGGACGACGCCCGAAACCGTGCTCTGTTCTGCCGAGACCGCCGCGCTCGTGCGGGCGCGAACCGGTGCGGCGTTCGAATCGACCGAGACGGTGCCGGGTATCGACCTCCTCCCGGCGGGCCACGTCGTCGGGTCGCGGGCCGCGCTTATCGACGCCGACCGCCGATACCTCTACACGGGCGATTTCTCGACCCGGGATCGCCTCTTTCTCGACGGGTTCGCCCCCGTCTCTGCGGACGTGCTGGTGATGGAGACGACCTACGGCGACCCGCGGTATCGCTTCCCGTCGCAGGCCGAACTGGAGGCCGAGATATGTGATTGGCTGGCCGACCACGACGACCCGCTTTTCCTGTTCGGGTACTCGCTCGGACGCGCACAGAAACTCCAGCATCTCGCACGCCGCGCGACGAACCGCCCGGTCGTCGTCAGTGACGCGATTCGCCGGGTGAACGCGGCCATCGAGGCGGTGACCGACGTTCGCTTCGACGTCGAATTGTTCGAGGCCGACGCGCTCTCTGGCGACGAAATCGTCGTCCTCCCGTCAAACCTCGCACGGCAGGACTGGGTGAGCGACCTCGTCGAGCGCGTCGGCGGGGTGACAGTCGGCTTCTCGGGGTGGGCGGTCACCGAGTCGTATCGCTACCGCGGGGGGTACGACGTGACGTTCCCGCTCTCTGACCACTGTGATTTCGACGAACTCCTCTCCGTCGTCGAGGCAGTGAACCCCGACACCGTCTACACGCACCACGGATTCGCCGAACGGTTCGCTGCACACCTCCAGAAATCGGGGTACGACGCCACGCCGTTGAAGCGAAACCAGACCTCGCTCTCGGAGTTCGCGTGAGCAGGCGTGTTCGTCTTCGAGGTGCCGTGCGGTGGTGTGTTCTGCTTTCTCCGTACCGAGTCCGGAGCGTTCGGGAAAGCGTGGCTTGACTGTGGACAAGCGGTCGATAACAAAGCCCACCACCGGTGTTCTGTCCGGTCGTGTTCGGTCTCCGTAGACTGGTCGTTCGCGTGGTCACCTTCGCGCTCGTGGCGAGCGTGTGCTTCGTGATGGTGACCGGTGTCTGGCCGCCGGCGTACACCGTCATCAGCGGGAGCATGGAACCGAACGTCGAACGCGCCGACGTGGTCGTGGTGATGGACGAACATCGGGTCACACCGCCGGGCAGTCGCGGGGGCGTCGTCTCCGCCCGTACCGCCCGCGATCGGGGCTATCGCTCGCTCGGTGGTTCCGGGGACGTACTGGTTTTCCGCCCGAACGGGAACGACACTGCGATTCCAATCCTCCATCGTGCTCGATTCTGGGTCGAAGCGGGCGAAAACTGGTACGACGAGGCCGACCCCGCGGCTCTCGCAGGGGCCCAAAACTGTGTCGAACTCAGAAACTGCCCTGCACCGCACGCCGGATTCGTCACGAAGGGTGACGCCAACCTATACTACGACCAGGCGGTCGGCATCTCACAGCCGGTTCGTCCGACGTGGATAGTCGGCGTCGCCGTCGTCCGCATTCCGGAACTCGGAGGCGTCTCGGCCCGACTCGGCGTTCACTCGCGGAGCAGTGCGACGCTGAGCAGTTTCCCGCCGCCGCAGACGGTGGCTTCGCGGGTGAGTGCGTACAGCACGCCCGCACGGTCGGTTTCGACGTCCTGTAACACTTCGTACGTCGTCGGGTCGTACAGGGTTCCGACGTGCTCGCCCGCCGCCACGCGGTCGCCGAGTTCGTGGTCCGACTCGACTACGAACAGTCCCGAGTCGACGGCGTCCACGCGACCCAGGTGGTTGCGTGCGAGGACCGGGTCACCGTTCTGGACCGGTGGCTCAGAGAGCAGGTCAAGTTGACGACAGACGTTCAACAGACCGACCAGTCCCGTCTCCACGGCGTCCTCGAGAATCTGTTTGTTGTGTGCCAGCTCCGGGGTGATGGAGGGGATACCCTCGTGCGTGGCTGCGACGCGGAACTTTCCGCCGAAGTTCCGTTCCTCCCACTCCACGTCGGCGTCGTCGCCCGCCTCCTCGGAGAGCAGGAGGTCGGTGCCGAAGGCTTCCGCGAGGGCGCGCGATTCGCGGTCGCCTTCCATGAAGACGACGTGCGTGAGCATGTCCGGGCTACCGGTGTGGAGGTCGACGATGGCGTCCGCCTCGCTGGTGTACTCCCAGAGCGTGGCCGCCATGCGCTCGTGGAGCGTTCCCTCGCTATCGCCGGGCCAGACCCGATTCATGTTCGGATTGACGCTGTCGAGTTGCTCCGGCGTCGTGTAGGAGACGCGGTCGAACGTGAGCGGGTCGGCGACCGGTACTGCGACGATTCGCCCCGCGAGTTCGGTGGGGTCTATCTCCTCGTGAAATCGGCGGAGCACCTCGGTTCCGTTTATTTCGCGGCCGTGCTGTGCGGCCTGCACGTACAGCGTCGGGCCGTCGCCGTCACCTTCGTAGACGTGGACCGTCGTTTCGAGTTCGACGCCGGATGGAAGCCGAGCGAGCGTCACGCGCTCTGCGGTGTGACCTGCCATGGAATGGAGAGGGTTCGGAGGGGAGTTGAACGTACCGCACCGAACACAACGAATCTTTTTACGCGATGGCGAGACCATCATCGACCGATGTACTCGCGGGAACACTTCGTCATCGGCGCTATCGTGTCCGGTCTGCTCCTCGTCCCCCTCTCGGGACGGTTTTCCACCTCCCTGCTCGCGGCGTTGTTCGCCTACGGTGTCCTCTTGAGCGTCTTCGTCGACCTCGACCACTTCGTCCTCACTCGGTTTCGAACCGGCGATTGGCGACATCTCCGGGCCTGCCTCGCCAATCCCATCGACGCCTTCGGCGACCAGGACTGGGTGTTCGAGGACATCGACGACATGGAACACGAACGAATCCTCTCGCACGCGATTCTCGGCGGACTGTTGGTGGGTGGGCTGGCCGTCGTATCGACGACTATCGCCGTTTTCACCGCCGTCGTCCTCTACGCCCACGTCCTCGCCGACCTACTGCGGGACAACGGATTCGCGTGAATCGGTAGACGGGGTTCGTCCGGATCGAAAGCCAGAGACACCGACCCGCTGCCTCGACGGCGCGGGCCACAGTCACGGCAGCGAGCGGTCGACGAGCGCATCTGTTCCGATGTTGGCAACAAATTTTTTCGCCGTTCTCGCTCTCGGTTATGGCGGAGGACGCTGTATGACTGGTACCTATCAGCGACTGAAAGACGGGTTGGAGGAGAAAGGCGAGATAATGATCAAAACCGGAGGCGGTGAGGAACTCGAACTCCACACTCACAACGTCGAGTTCGAGGAAGAGCCGTTCATCCGAATCGAAGCCGACGACGAAGTCCACTGGGTGGACGTAAACCACGTCGCCCACTACTGGATTCACGAAGAGATATAGGCGGCCCGTTCGACGACGTGGGCCGGACACGACGGAGACCGGGTCGGAGTTACGACTAGACCGACCCCGATTCGGACTTTTTCGTTCGCGTGCGTCCGAACCTGCTGACCGTTCGGTACAGCGGGAACAGCAGGTCCTCTAGCCGTCCCGAGACACCCGTCGGACTCGCACAGACGATGACCGGGACGCCCGCCTTTTCGGCGCGTGCGACGACGCGGTCCGGCGTGCTCCCGAACACCCAGCGTTTTAGCAGGCGGGTACGCGACGCACCGATGACGAGGACCCCGCCGTGGTCGGCGGCCGCCGCCACCAGTCCGTCGGCGACGGTATCGTTCGTCGTCTCGTGACTCTGCACCGTGGGCGCGTCTTTCAGTTCCGACAGCGTCTCCCCTACGTCCTCGGGCGTGCCACCGCCGCCGCCCGGCGTGACGTCGACGACGTGGACGCTCGCGCAGCGCGCTCCGAGTCTGTTCGCCAGCGAGAGCGCCGCCTGGTGGTGGGGGCCGCCACCGGTGCCGACAGTGACGGTGTCGAGGGTCGATTCGGCGGTGAACCCGTCGGCGAAGAGAACGTCGCACGGCGATTCGTACTCCACCTCTTCGGCGATGTCCTCGTGTTCTTTCGGATACCCCATCAGGATGAGGTCGGCGTCGTCCTCGCGGGCGGTGTGGAGGATGTCGAAGGCGACGTCTCGGCAGACGTGTCCCTCGACGGTGTACTCCACGTCGAAGTCGGCGTCACCCAGGATGTCGAGGAGGCGGTCGGCCCGCTGGCTGGCCGTGTCGGTCACGCTCTCGCTCGGCGTCTGTTCGGGAATCTGCGTGACGTTGACTATCTGGACGAGTGGGGTTTCGTCCTGCAGTTTCGCGAGTTCCTCCGCGAGGCGCACGTGGTCGGGCGCGTGGTGCATCCGCCCGACCGGTACGAGGATGCGATACCGCTCTTCGTCGGTCTCGTCATCCGTCGTCGCAGTCCCCGTCAAAGTCGTCGTTTCCCCCGTCGTCCCGGTCGGCCCGCGCGGAGAGACGGCTCGGCTTATCATCTCGTCGACGTCCGGCGCACCGCCCCACGCGAGATACGCGCCGACGAGCACCACTTCGACGGCGACACCGGCGACGATGCCGCGGAGTGGGAGGTTCGTGATGAGCGCGAGGTTCGCCAGCACGCCGACGATGGGGAGCCACGGAACGAGCGGGACTTTCAACGGTCGCTCTATCTCGGGAAACCGCCGCCGGGAGAGGACGAGCGCGACGTTGACGACCGCGAGCGGGGCGAGCAGGTTCAGGTTGGCGAAGCCGGTCAGGGCTTCGAGACCGAGATGGACGACCCCGATTCCGCCCTCCGCGGGAAAAAGGCTGATGAACGTCAGGATGAGCGCGACGATGGTTCCCGTGCAGGCCGCGACGCTCCAGAACGGCGTCCCGTGGTCGGGGTGGATGCGCGAGAACCGCCGGGGGGCCTGGCCCTGTCGCCCCATCAGCGAACCGATTCCGCTGGCGGCCAGTATCGAGGCGTTCGAGGCGCTCACCATGCTGAAGATGGCTCCGGCGACGATGAGCCACTTCCCGAAACTCCCGAGGAAGTCAGAAGCGACCTTCCCCATCGCCGTCTCGCCCTGTTTGGCGATAATCTGTGGGTCGGTCGGCGAGTTCATCATCGCCACGATGACGAGAATGTAGAGCACCGTGACCGTCACGATGCTCGCGCCGATGGCTTTCGGCACCGTCTTCCGCGGTTCGATTATCTCGCCAGCGCTGGCCGCGATGGCCGAGAACCCGAAGAAGGTGATGAACGCGACGGCGGCGATGGAGACGATTCCGGCCGGACTCCCCTTCGAGAATCCGCCGACGAACGTATCGACCGTCGCACTCGGTGTTTTGAACGCGAGCGCACCGCCGATGAACGCCAGCAGGACGGCCACCTTCGCGCCCGTGACGAACACCTGGAACGTCCCGCTCTCCTCGGTACCGCGGGCGTTCAGCGTCCCGAGCAACAGCGCGGTCGCCACCGCGACCGTGCCGTGCGGAACCGAGATGCCGTGCGGGATGATGAACTGATGGAACCACTCGCCCATCGTCGCGAGATAGAACGCGGTCGTCGCGGAGTAGCCGATGAACAGCGAGACGCCGACCGCAAAGAGGAGGCGGTCGTCCTCGAACGTCCGCGACGAGAAGAGATAGCCCCCACCGTTTTCCGCGTATATCGACGCGAACTCGGAGTACGACGCCGCCGTCACACCCGCGATGGCCGCCGCGATGACGAACGAGATAATCGCGTTACTGCCGATGACCGCGACGGCAGTCCCCGAGAGCGAAAAGATACCCGCAGCGATCATCGTCCCCAGCCCCAACGCGAACGCCACACGGAACCCCAACGTACGGGTATGTTCGACCATACTGATACCCGTACCACAGGGAATCAAAGAAAGATTGGGTTGATTGTGCAAGCAATGAGATGCAACCATCAGACCTTTTCGTTCGCCTTTCTTTTGCCCGAACGATGGCTCGTAGCTCGACTGAATCAGAGACGGGTAGCGCCGAGATTCAGACCGAACTCGACCGCGACATCGGTCTGGTCGGCGCGGTAGCACTCGGTGTCGGAACGATGATTGCCGCGGGCATCTTCGTCCTCTCCGGTCTGGCGGTCAGCAACGTCGGTGCGGCGGCTATCGTCGCGTTCTTGCTCGCTGCACTGGTCGCCAGTTTCACCGCGTTCGCCTACGCCGAATTCGCCTCCATCTACCCCGAGAGCGGTGGCGGCTACATGTACGTCGCCAACGTCTTCGACACCGACCTCACCTACATCGTCGGCTGGTCGATGATACTCGCTAGTTGTCCACTCTCTCGATAACGGCGGCAGCAAAAGCTCGGTCTCACACCGGAAGGACACCGAAAGCGAGACGAAGAACCCTACGAACGCTGCGGAGAGTCGAGAAGGTATCGA
>NZ_JBPEHH010000056.1:0-27787 GCF_054177595.1 Haladaptatus ordinarius
TCGATACCTTCTCGACTCTCCGCAGCGTTCGTAGGGTTCTTCGTCTCGCTTTCGGTGTCCTTCCGGTGTGAGACCGAGCTTTTGCTGCCGCCGTTATCGAGAGAGTGGACAACTAGCGAATGTCGATTCGTTCGTCCCGCGAGGGTGCCGTAGAGCCTGTCCAACGGGGTTTCGAGCCGAAGTATCGCCGAGATATCGACCGGCTCACCGACGGCCGACACAAGCTATAGGAGTTGATAGATTTCTTGACGATACACTGTTTCAATATCCTCGTAGTGAGTATGGATATACTCGTCAATTCCAGCACGGTCCGTAATTGACTCACTATCCGGTCGATCACCGCGGAGATACTTCACGAGCGGTCGAGGCAAGTCCTGTTTAACCCGCCAATAGGTGGTAAATCGATGTCGTCCGTAATGGCTTAAGACAGGACGATGGTGGTCTGTCTCCGCATACTCAGGATTCGATGGTGGGCACGCGGACTGTTTTGGATGTTTTCTGGTGCCATCAACACCTTACTCCTTCCACAGGGGTGTACGGATCGTATCAATGATTGACCTCATGGCCGATACGACGTATACTGATGTCGTACTCCCTGCGTTACTCGGTGGAGCATTCGTCTACGCGCGATTCGCCCGTGGTTCCCAGTACGGCTACTGGCAAAAGCGGACAATCGAGGTCGGTGCTGTCGCCATGTGCCTGTTCGTCATCGGCGCTGTGGTATCGAGTTCGCTCATTTCAATGGTCGCAATTGGGGCTACAGTACTCCTCATCTGTACTGGGGTATTGGGATACGTCCGACGAGAACAGAAGCGCTCGAACCACAACTGAACAGAACCAACAGTACTTTTTCTCTGTTGAACTTGGAAACACTTCTCAGCCACAGATGTTCATCGACAGCGGTTCCAATCAAAATCAAGGTCACTACACCGCTGTCAGTGTCCTCATCCTCATCACAATGCTATCACGAAACCAAAAACAGGAGAATACAAATGGCCCATACTCCGGGAATTGGACGTACAATAGGGGGTGTAGACTGCCGTATTCAAATCTCAGAATCGGCCGCATTTGCGGTGGTCGACAGCGGTCGTTCGAAATCGCTCATTGGCGTGATTATGCGAGCACAGCGCTCTCCAACGGATTTCTCATACGAGAGCACCAGAGTCACAGAACGCGAGTGGGGACGACCACTGATCCGAAAACAGAATTCGACGGTACACCCCCGGATTCTTCCGTCAAATCGACCGTTTCAGGATTTCTGCAACCGTCGTCGAGACCATCCTACTGAATTCGCCAACCACTAGATTCAGGCCTCATCTATAGAGGATTCTGAAGAATCCTCGGTTCACTTCAGGATTTGCGCAACCCCAGATGGGGTTATTGAGCCTAGATTAATAACAGTACAAATCTGTTGTATCTTGCGATTACGGTATTTCAAACCTACGAATCCCACCATATTTTATTAATTCGCAGTCGGCAGTTCTGAGGCGTCTCGACGCCGAATACGAAATCAATGACGCCGTCAATGCTCGCAAACCATCCTCGAAATACCGTTCATATCTACACCAACCCACACCAGGCCTTCTCCCGGTCGAATTGCGGGGTGTACGCGAACCGAGTGCGCTCTAGCGTTGCGTTCGTGACCGCTGTCACGCTGAATCGGTGATTTCCAGGGTGTACTCGAAACGGTGGATCAGCCGAGGAAGAACACCAGAATGGACAGTTCAACCGAGGAGAGCGTTCGTCCAACGTAAAATACGACCAAATAGGAGGCCTTCGTTCTGGAGAGTATTCGTGTCGCCTCCGATCAGAGAGCGACACCGACACGACATGACGAGTCTTCCAAAGGCAGCCGACATTCCACCACCACTCCTCGACCACGACCAATGGGTCTGCTGGCGTGAACAGACACGCAGCGAGAAGGTGACGAAAGTCCCCGTGAATCCAGCGACTGGCAGGTATGCGTCGACGAACAAACCCGAAACGTGGACGAGTTTCGACGACGCTCGTTCATATGCAACCGATAGTTCAGTCGACGGCATCGGCTTCGTGTTCACGGAAGCTGATCCGTTCGTCGGTGTCGACCTCGACGACGCCCGTGACCCGGACAGCGACACAGCGACTGGCTGGGCAGCGAAAATCATGGAACAACTGGATTCGTACACCGAGATTAGCCCGTCAGAAACCGGGTATCACGTCCTCGTCGAGGGCACGCTTCCACCAGGGCGAAATCGACGCGGCGATGTCGAACTGTACGAGGATGGCCGCTTTTTCACTGTGACCGGCGACCACGTCCAGGAATCACCGACGGACATCCACGAGCGGACAGACGCACTCACGACTGTGTATACCGCACACGTCGAAACAGACGACACGTCGGGACCGGATGACTCAACGGTGGACGAAGACGAACCAGCACGCGACGAAGATGATCGGGCATCAAATACGGAACCTGCACACACAGAAACGGGACTCACTGACGACGAAGTGATCGAACATGCACGCGCTGCAGCGAACAGTGCGAAGTTTGAACGTCTCTGGCGTGGCGATACTGCGGGCTACGACAGTCACTCGGAAGCGGATATGGCGCTTTCTTGCCTGCTCGCCTTCTGGACAGGGGGCGAAACGAGTCAGATGGACCGGCTGTTTCGACGATCAGGACTCCACCGCGAGAAATGGGATGCCGTCCACTACGGCGATGGACGCACATATGGCGAGACGACCATCGAACGAGCCGTCAGTGTGACTTCGGACGTCTATTCACCGAGTGCTGACGATGGTAGTATGGACACTGAGACGGTAGAAAAGCGAGACAGCACTGCAACAGCGACACCAGAACCGATGGTGACGTCAACGAACGGTGGGGTAGTTCATGCCCAGGAACGGGAGCGAGCTCGCATCGAGACGATAACCAAACTCGAACGACGGCTTCGAGAACTGGAAGCGGAAAACGAGCGCCTTCGAGATGAACGCGATACGGAACGAGCGAAACGGCGGACAGTCGAAGGTGACGCGAAATCCGATTCTGTCACTGGAATCCTCGCCCGTCTCAAGCAGGTTTTCGTCCGCGAGTCCTCATAAATCACGGATTTTCTTCGTGCTGAACCGCTCGGACTGGAAGAGTACGGAGGAGACCGCTCTCTCTCTCTCTCGTGGTATGAATCGGTCGGCGTGGAAGTTAATAGCGACTCTTTATTCGTTTCGATATCTGTGTCGTCAGGCCAGTTGTCGCCAGCTCCATTCTGGCTTCCAGTTGAACAAATTCTGCGCTTTCGTCGTATCGACCAGTGCCATGTAATCGTGTTCGTCCAACTCGCCTCGAACTTCGACGTCGGGAAAGACATCGGTGATGAGTTCTCGTGTGGGCGTTTCAGCGCTAGTGTCGGGTGCGGACACCCAGATGCGCTCGTGGCCATCGAAATCAGCCTCGACAGCCCGCCGGACAAGATCGACCGCATCAGACATGTGAACGTAGGTGAACAGCGTGTTGCGCTGGGTATGGAAGTGCTCCGATGCACGCATCCCTGCCAGCGTTCGGTCAGTCTCGACAAACGTTTCGCGGGCCAGGGCATCGTCGACGACCCAAGGGAACCGAAGGGAGGTGATGGACTGTGGTCGGTCATCAGCACGACGGGCGAATCCGTCGGCGACGATCTCGAGCGCCTGCTTGCCCATCGCGTAGGGATTCGACGGCGTAAGACGGTGATCCTCGTCGACAGGCAGATAATCAACGGTAATGCCCGCTGGCTCGAAACCACCACCTATTGCACTGAAACTTGATGCGAGGACCACGGTGTCGATGCCAAGTGCACCACTGGCCTCCAGCACGTGATAACTGGACATAACGTTACTCTCGTACGTTCGATACCCTGGCGTCACATTCGGCGTTGGAACCATCCCAAGGTGGACGACTGCGTCGGCATCACTCTTCGCAAGCGACCCATAGACTTCGCCCGCCTCCACTAGATCCGTCGTGAGATAGGTATCCGAATACTCCTCGTCTCGCTTGCCTCGCGAGAGGTTGACAGTCCTGTAGCCCTCATCGTTCAAATACGCCAGCACACCCCGTCCAACGCGGCCGTTGCCACCAGTGACTGCAACAGTCTTGATCATGGTTGGTCTCTCTCCGCCACGCTCTAATATTTCAGCACATCCATCGCGTCTCGTACACTGGAAACTCTCACCGGTGATAGGATTCAGCGGGTGTGTGAGATTCATCCCTTATATTCAGCACGCTCTCGCATACCTATTGAATCACTGCCAGAAACGGCGTGCAGTAAACAGGGCACCTAGTCGGTACGCGGACCATGCCAGTCAGGACATATCTTCGTGACCGCCAGTCGCGGAGGTATTCAAAGGGCCTTCACTTTCAGTTTCACTCTCCATTAATGACAATTACTTTTCGCTACTTCGAACTCCTCTCGACACGGCGCTCCAATTACAGGGTCAAGAGTAACGCAAACAGGCAATCACAAATAGCCGCTATACTGTGTACTCGAACCGAATCGGCAGCGACTCGACGCCGTAGATGAACGAACTCCGGACCGGTTGGAGGTCGGTGTCGGTGACCTCAATCTCCGAGAGACGATCGGTCAACTCGTCCAGCGCGACCTTTGCTTCGAGTCGGGCCAGGGGTGCACCCAGACAGTAGTGTGTCCCGTGACCGAATCCGAGGTGCTGGTTGGGTGAACGGTCGGGGATGAACGTGTCCGCATCTGGAAATTGCCGCTCGTCACGGTTGGCGGCTCCCAGCCAGACGACGATTCCATCGCCGGCTTTCAGAGTCTCACCGGCGAGTTCGACGTCCTCCAATGGCACGCGGGTCATCGCCTGTACGGGGGCCCGGTACCGAAGCACCTCTTCGATGGCCGTTGCGAGGCCCTGTTCATCATCGGTGAGGGCAGCAAAGAGATCCGTCTCGTGTTCGTCGAAACAACGGACGGCGTTGGTGATGAGATGCGTCGTCGTGATATTCCCTGCTATCAGAAGCAGCATACACATTCCCAGGGCTTCCCGATGGGAGAGTCGTCCACTCTCTCCTTCCGCTGTAGCAATGGTAGTCAGCAGGTCGTCTTGGGGATTCTGGCGGCGGTTCTCGAGCTGGCTCCAGAAGTAACCAGCCATCTCCTGTCCTGCCTGCCGCTGTTCTTGGACGAACGTCTCCGGGTCTACGTCCTGTCCCGCGCCTCGGATGATTGTCTCCGACCAGCGTTTAAACTGGTTGCGGTCGTCACGCGGAATTCCGAGGAGTTCAGCGATGACGATGACGGGAAGTGGATATGCCAAAGCGTCCACGATGTCGAATTCCCCGTTGGTTTCGGCCAAAGCTTCATCGAGTAGCTCATTTGTCAGCGTACGGATTCGGGGTTCCAGTTCGCCGATAGCCCGCGGTTCGAAGGCATCGTTGACGACACTTCGTAGTTCGTCGTGACGTGGTGGATCTTGGAGTAACATCGTATCGAGCAGAAATCCCTCGTCCTCGGGTGGTTCCTGAAAGCCATGGATGTTCCGAGGACTCGTAGAGAAGCGGTCGTCGTCGTTTGCGAGAATCTCTTTGACGTCCTCGTAACGGAATACATCCCACGTCTCGCGATCGGAATCGTATCGAACCGGGGCTTGCTCGTGCATCTCAGCGTACCAATCAAATGGTTCGAGCCAAGCGTCACGCTCTTCGAGTTCTGCCGGGAATGTCTGTAGTCCGCCGATGTCGGCTGCGCTCATTATACCTGAATTACGGAACCATCGTAGAAAAATACAAGGGACACTCATGGAACGCGTTTGTTACTGGTTTGCATCCGATTGACTTGAGAAGCGACGACGTCGTCGTATACACGGACCTCATCATACAGCTTCATCAATTGCTGACCAACTCGGTCGGGGAAGCAATTCATCGTGCTTGTCACACTCTGAAACGGATATAGAACGGAGGAATCTCAGTTGTACTCTTTCTGAATCACTGTCTCGCCACTACTTGTCTTGACGATGATCGTATCACCGGTGTTGTTCCAGATTGCACTTCCAGAGCCCCAGTAGAGTTTATCCGCCGAGTTTGAACCACTCCCCGTATACAGCGTCACAGACTTGTCTGCACCAAGCGTGAACTCTGGCACCAAATACTGGTGATTCGCCGCATCCTCAATAATCCAACTTGTAAGAGTCAATTCGCTGTCTCCCTGA
Organism: Haladaptatus ordinarius; assembly: GCF_054177595.1. Classification (NCBI taxonomy): domain Archaea; kingdom Methanobacteriati; phylum Methanobacteriota; class Halobacteria; order Halobacteriales; family Haladaptataceae; genus Haladaptatus; species Haladaptatus ordinarius. The sequence goes on from NZ_JBPEHH010000056.1 coordinate 6,178, forward strand.
TTCGTGAACGTGATATACTCCTTGTTCAACTCGCTATACATGGGGATATACTACGCGTTCTCGAAATCAATAAGGTGCAATGACTTTATGTGACCCACACACTTGACAAAGCAAGTGGGAATGGTAGCCTTCGTCGACCCGTAATAACGGGGTTGGTCTCGAGTGCGGAACCACGGGGCGATCTGCTGGCCGAACGCGTCGTAGACATCCAGCCCGGTCTGGAGAGTTTCATATATTTCAGCGTAATCTACCCTGCTGTACTCGTGGGCCAGTCCATTTCTGGACGCAATGGCCGCGACGAGTCTATTCATCGTTTCCTGGTCGATTACTTCTTCCTGGCTGAAGAGATTTTTGTCAGAATATATGATGATGAGTTTTGTAAATTATTGATCGTCACCAGGAGAGCTCAGGGTTGAGTGGGTGGGTGTTTGCGAGTCTTTTTGTACCGGTGGCTTTAGCAACAGTGCTACAGCACCTGCAGCAACCGCGAAAATCCCTCCAACTGTAAATGCTGTTTGCCAGCTTGTAACGGTAATTAACCATCCCGCGATAGCCCCACCAAAGACTCCACCCCACATCTTCCCAGAATAGAGCAATGCGTAGTTTGCCGACGAATGGCGTTCGCCATAGTAATCAGCAATCAGGCTTGGGAACAGTGTGTATTGTGGACTCCAAAAGAATGTTGCCACAACGACGGCTGCGACGAATCCAAGACTAGCCCCTTGTTGTCCAAGCCATACAACAGCTAATAAGCCAACCCCACAGAGCGTGAACGACACTGCCATCGCCTTCTGCCGGTTGATTCGATCGGATAATTCACCGATGAATAATCGACCCACACCACCTGCAATCGGTAGTGCAGTTGCCGACGCAGTTGTAGTGATTGTGTCCAAATCCACGTGCTGGGCGAACGAGACAATTTTTGCAGTTAGCATCAACCCTGCACCACTCACCGCAACAAACATTGCATACATTAGCCAGAACTGCCTTGTCCGGAGCATTTCTCGCCATGTGTACGTCGGTCCGATCGTGGATGTTCCGACTTCTGTTCCGTCGTTATCTACTGAGCTCCTTTCGAACCACTCCTCTGGGGGGTCACGAAGAAAGATTCCAGCTAACAAGATACAAATTCCTATCAGCACACCCATGGCTCGCAGTACATCAGGGTATGCATCCACGGTTGCGTTTGCACGTACGAATGGTACGAACAGTGCTGCACCGCCTGCAAACGCCATCGTTCCTACCCCTGTCGTGAGGCCCTTCCGATCAGGGAACCACTTCAACGCCGTGTTTACAGCAACGGTATAGACGATTCCGACTCCAACTGCACCGATTGAATAGAGGAGGTATAATTCCCATACTTGAGTAGCGTATGCAAGTGCATAGTAACTGCCACCTGCTAAAACACTGGCAGAAAGCGTAATCGCTCGCGGTCCATGACGATCACGCCACCAGCCAACAGGAAACTGTGAGCCAGCTTGAAAAATGACGAATAGCGTAAATACCATACCAAGCTGAGGTAATGGAATTTGAAGATTGCGTGCAAGCGGCCCTTCAATTGACGACCAGACGTATTGATATGGGCTAACGACCGCCATCGCAACTGCGGCTGCAACGATGAGCCACCATCGTGAAAACCCAAGTTCCTCTTTCGCGCGGGCTGCGTAATCCACACCCGAATCGTCAGTCACGGCTATCTCTCCCTATCCTGTCAGGTTCTACTCTCATTCCGGTCAGCGGTTGGAGCGGAGGCCGCTTCACACTGCGTCTTCGGTCACGAAGAGTGGATCTCCGTGTTGCTGTCACACGTTCCCTCCGTCCGATAGATATGGGTCCTGTCTATGGCGTTCCTCGGCAGATTTATCCAACCAATGGCAGGCCGCGAGATGGGGGTGCTCTCTTGTTATAAGGCTCTCATCAGATTTCATCTCGCTCGTCTTTGTCTTCTCGCCAAAGTCAACTGATGATGCAGTCGACCCCGGTGCGTCAGCCACTGTCTGTAATTCGGGAACGGTCATCTCACACTCTCCATTAATATACTCTGGACAGCGAGTATGAAACGGACATCCGGTTGGTGGGTTGATTGGGCTTGGAGGAGTGCCTTCCAACAGAGTCTTTCGTTGATTACTGGCACCCTCAACACTTGGAATTGCATTCAATAATGCTCTCGTATACGGATGTTGTGGGTTCTCAAAAATTGCATCCGTTGGACCCTGCTCAACAATCTTTCCAAGATACATCACCGCAACGCGGTCACTAACGTGCTTGACCACGCTCAAATCGTGCGCGATAAACAGATACGAGAGCCCATATTCGTTCTGAAGACGCTTCATTAAGTTGATGATTTGTGCCTGGACACTGACATCAAGTGCAGATACCGGTTCGTCAGCGATGATGAGTTGTGGCTCTACCGCCAAAGCACGCGCAATACCGATCCGCTGACGCTGACCGCCGGAGAACTCGTGCGGATAGCGGTCTTGCGATGCGGGATCGAGACCGACTTCCTTGAACAGCTCGTTTACTCGCGTTTTTTTCTCCTTTCCTGTCGCGATATCGTGAACGGCGAGAGGTTTTGCAACGATTTCACCTGCCGTTTTTCGGGGATTGAGAGAGGAAAGCGGATCTTGGAATATCACCTGAATGTCCTTTCGAATTTCTTTCAGACGCTTACCCGATAGTTCTGTGATTTCTTCGCCAGCGAACTGAATCATTCCGTCGGTTGGCTCGTATAATCGGGCAAGTGTTCGTCCAAGCGTACTTTTCCCACAGCCACTTTCACCGACAATGCCGATCGTCTCTTCACGCCCAAGAGTCAATGACACTCCATCAACTGCATGCACGAATTCCTCGTCGCCAAATGCTCTTTCGATGATTCCCTGTTCGAGTGAAAAATGCTTTTTCACATTTTCTGCATGTAGCAACGGCTCCTCGTCGGAATCGTTAGCCCCTGAGACATCCGTTGGCGATTGCAACCCGTCACTGCTCATGATTCTACCTCTTCACTAGGCATCTCAGCGTATTCTCCATCTGTTCGTCTATCGTTGTTTGATGATTGTTCAGTCGTCATCGATTGCCGGCGTTCGATTTCTCGAGTGGCGGTGTCTGCATCTATCGTATTCACAGTTCCATCATCAAGGTCAACGCCATCGTTGTAGAGATGACAATGAACTCCGTGATTCGACCCGTCCCCATCGTAGGGGACGAGAGGCTGATTACACAATTCGAACGCTTTTTCGCAACGGTCACGGAAGGGACAACCCGCATCTTTATCGATTAGATCAGGCACGTTACCCTCGATAGCGTCGAGCCATTCTCGGTCGTCGGTAATCTTTGGAATACTTTTGAGTAGCCCACGGGTGTATGGATGCTGTGGGTTCTCGAACAGTACGTCAGTGGATGCTGTTTCCATTAACTCACCGGCATACATGACCGCAACTCGATCGCAGGTCTCACGGACTACTGCCAGATCATGTGTGATTAGTAACACTGAAACACCGAACTCATCACGCAAGTCAATCAATTCATCGAGAATCTGTGCCTCGATAGTTACGTCTAATGCAGTAGTCGGTTCGTCTGCAATAATGACCGATGGTTCAGCTGCGAGCGCCTGTGCGATCATTACCCGTTGTTTCATTCCACCAGACAGTTGATGAGGGTACTCTTCTGCACGCTCCTCCGGGTCCGGAATGCCGACTTTTTCCAGAAGCTCAACTGCACGCCGCCATGATGGACCGCTTTTTACAGTTCCCGTGACATACTTCCGCCGCATTTCGGACCAGAAGCCTGTGGATTCTCCGAGGTTTGTATGATGCCGTGCGACCTCGGCAATTTGCTCACCGACAGTCATCACCGGATTCAGACTACTCATCGGATCCTGGAAGATCATGCTAACCTCTCCGCCCCTAATCTGGCGAAGTTCTTCGTCGGTCTTCGTCAGTAGGTCCTCTCCTTTGAATCGAATCGTGTCTGCATCCACGACACCAGGATTTTCGACGAGGCCAAGAAGCGAGAGTGCTGTCACGCTCTTCCCACTGCCTGACTCTCCCACAATTCCGAATATCTCCCCTGATTCGATCGAGAATGAGATACCATCGACAGCGCGTACGATACCACGTTCCGTTTTGAATTGTGTTCGGAGATTTTTTACTTCAAACAGTGGCTCAGAAGCCGTTCTATTCATGTGTTATCAGCCTCCTTCACGTCGAATGCGTCCCGCAAGGCATCTCCAAAGAGGTTGATACCCAGTACGGTGACCATAATCGCAATACCCGGGATGATTGAGATCCACCACGCCTCGGTGATGAAGCCTCGACCTTGACCAAGCAACGCACCCCACGTGGGTGTCGTCGGCTTCACACCGAGACCGAGGAATGATAGTGTGCTTTCGGCAAGGATTGCACGTGCAGTGAAAACCGTGAACTGCACGATTAGTGGCGCAATTGTGTTGGGGAACACTTCCTCGAAAATGATTTCGAAATCACTCAGTCCAATGCTTTGGGCAGCCATCGTATACTCTTCTTCACGAATCGCAAGCACCTCCCCCCGCGACAACCTCGCGAAGTCATCGATGTACGCGAAACCCACAGCGAAGAGAACGTTCCAGAAACCTTGTCCGAATATCGCCACAAGCATAATTGCAATCAATAACCATGGGAACGCCCACATTACATCGACTGTGCGCATCAGCACGTCATCCACTCTTCCACCATAATATCCAGCGAGCATCCCGATCACGATGCCGACGATCGCCCCAAATAAAACTGCGCCGAGCCCAATCGCGAGGCTAATACGGGCACCGTACATAAGTCGTGACAGCAAATCACGACCATAAGAGTCCGTACCTAATGGATGAGCACTTGAAATGCTCGGTGGTTGAAGCATTCCAAACTCTTGTGCCATCGGTTCGTACGGCGCGAGTTCGGGCGCGAAGATAGCTGACAATCCAAACAACACGACGATAGTAAATCCAATTTGGGCACGTAGATCACGCCGGAGCGTTCGAAGAAATCGTTCAAGTAAATCTGTTCGAATTCCAAACATACGGACACTACCATCGTCGGTGCTGACGACGTTCCTCAGCTGTTGTCTAACAGACATTATTTCCCTCCATCATATTTTATTTTTGGATTTACAACTGTATAAATTATGTCTACAAAGAGGTTCATAAACACGAATATAAACGAGATGAGGATTACAGTCCCCTGGATAACCGGAAAGTCGCGGCGTTCAATTGATCGAATGAGTAGTCGGCCAAGACCCTGAATTCCGAATACTATTTCAACAGCTACAACGCCACCTAACAATACGCCGAGTAGGATTCCTGCAATCGTAACAATCGGAATTAGCGCATTCTGGAGACCGTGCTTAAACAGAATAAGTCGACCGCTCAATCCCTTCGCCTTCGCTGTTCGCATGTAGTCTTCATTCAAGACTTCCAGCATCGATGAGCGTGTCATGCGCATCAGAATACCTCCGTACGGAAGACCAACGGCAAACGCGGGCAAGATGATGTGCTTGAACCAAGGGATGAAACCCTCACTAATCGATACGTAACCAAAAGCAGGCAGAAGACTCAGACGATCTGCAAACACCAATAGAAGCACGATACCGATCCAGAAGCCAGGCATGCTGATACCGATGAACGAAATCGTGGTCGCCGCATAATCCTTAATTTCGTACCGATGAACTGCACTAATGATTCCAGCCGGAAGTGCAATCAAGAACGCGATCAACATTCCTAAGAGTGCAATACTCAGGGTGGGTTCTGCAACACCCACTAATTGATCTAGAACTGGTTTATTACTGAAGACCGAGGTTCCCAAGTCGCCACGAAGGGTTCGGCCCATCCACCTGAAATACTGTACGTATAGCGGTTGGTTAAGACCCATCTCTTCACGGAGGGCCTGAATTGCCTCGGCGTTAGCATCACCGCCCAGTAATACACGGGCTGGGTCACCAGGGATTGCCCGTACCGCGAAGAATACGATTGTGGCTACTACATAAATGACGACCACAGCATGCGCCACGCGTTTCGTGATATATCGCTTCATATCCATACTGACTCACCCTCTCGGTTCAATTGAATTCGAATTGCACTAGTGACGTGTATCATGAGGTGTCTGAATCGTGATTAAATACGTTTGGAATGTTATCTAGTATCGCCCTATTTCGTCAAGGATGCTCGATGGAAATTACTAAGACCAACTTGGTTACCGACATTCTGTAATGATGCACTGCGTCCCTTCGGGGTGAGCGGGAACGTTGTCATCGCAAATGGCGAATCTTCGAGGAATATTTGCTCAGCCTGTTTTACGAGTTTTCGTCGCTTTTCCTTTTCAGGAGTCACGAACGATTCTTCAAGCAATTCATCGAATTTGGTATTGGAGTAAAGATTCTTCTGCCATGCACCTGACGAATCGTCTTTCTTTGGCGTCTTGAGCTGCTTCCACCACGACATCCATGGGTCGATGTCACCACCACCGCCGTAGACAGCCATCATGTGATTGTACCGGTAGATGTTATCCCAGAACGAGGATTCTTGTTGAACATCGAGCTCAAGTTTGATTCCAACTTTGGCTAGTTGCTGCTGGACAACCGTCATCATCCGCTTGTCGGTAGGTGTGCCCAAGATCCGAGCAGTGAATCGAGTTTTCCCAGTATAGCCTGCCTCGTCGAGCAATTTCTTCGCAGCTTTGGGATCGTACGTTTGTGCATTATCCGGTTTCTCGTCATATGCCCAAGCGATTGCAGGATTAGTCAGGGAATGAGCAGGTTTCGCGTATCCGAAATACGCTTTCTCAACTAGTTCTTTTCGGTCAATTGCCTTCGCGACCGCCTGGCGAACTTTCTTGTCACTGGTCGGAATACTCTTGCCTTTCCAGTGGTTTGTCGGCTTTTTATTCCCACTCGCATAGGATTGCTTGTCTTTCCACTCCTCTGACGCCGGATCGTTACAGAGCATGGCGATACATGACCATTCTCCGGCGTTCGCACCAGTTACATTAATTTTGTCGATCTTTTTGGACAATTTCGCGTTCTGTGGTGGAACCTCGTCAGTGTATTGAATCTCATTCGTCTTGAGGGCGGTCCACATCGTGCTAGGCTCAGGGATGAGATTTATTTTTATTTCATCAAGATACGGGAGCTGATTTCCTTGGTCGTCGGTCTCCCAATAGTCTTTGAACTTAGTGAGGGTGAGCGATTCACCCTGCTTACGCTCCTTGAATTCGAACGGCCCACTACCGACCGGCTGTCGCTTGTATTTCTCAGGATCACTCTCAATCGCGGTCTTGTTCACGATGGTACCTGCGCGACCAGCACTTCGCGTGAGGAACGTGATGAATGGAGCATTCGGTTGTTTTAGATTGATACGGAGTGTAGTTTTGTCCGGGGCTTCGACGCTTTTGATAGGTTTGACTTTCCCAATATGGGGAGAGTCCTCGAGTCCCATTAGCCGCTCAATCGACCATTTTGCAGCTTCAGCATCCAGCTTATCGCCGTTATGAAACGTAATCCCCTCTCGGAGAGTGAACTCATAGGTAGTTTTATCCGGAAGTTTCCAATCTTTCGCCGCGTCGCCAACAATCTCACCTTTCGCATTCAACTTCGTGATCCCCGAGAAAATATTAGTGAAAATGGTGATTTGCTGCCAGAGGTCAACGTAATGAGGATCAAGTAACTCAATGGCGTCTAACGCCCAACCAGCGGTCAAAGTTCCGCCCTTCTGTGGAGCCCCACTGTTGTCTTTGTTGCTGGAATCATTCTTCGAAGTTCCATCATTGCCGCCCGTACACCCAGCGAGACTTGTAGCAGTCATCAGACTGCCTGCGCTCAGCAATTTTATCGTAGTGCGTCTCCCAATCTTAGGCCCCTCTAAGTCTTCTTTGGTAATTCGTGACATACCTGTAGTTTGTCTTGCCAGTAAGTGTCAAAAAGAATTGGGCCAATTATAATGGTGTATTGGATGAATACCCCATTATTTCCGATATACAAACATTCATGTAGAACCCTGTAGGACTAGTGTGATAACAAACCACATGCGAGAAGTTCTTATTTCCGTTCGACATCACGGGTGCCCAGTTTCGGATACGAGTGCGGAACACCCAAACATTCACATCCAGAATCTCTCAAAAGGACGAATCGCGAACGGTCGTGCAAAACGACTTCTTTGTATTCGCGGGTCTCCTAGCAACATAAAAAAATTTGCAACTGATTTTCGATCGCATTCAGTTGTAAAACGATTTGATAACATAACCAACATATCTGATACTGTAGCATATTTTTCAAGTGAAATCGAATACAACAATGAAAATCCGAGTATTTTACGCCTTATCCATAATGAGGGTTGCTATCAGCATAATACAGTGAATGTAAAGCGAGGAAGAGAACATTGGAAAATCTATACGGAGGGCACCGGAACAATCCATAAATTAATTGATAAACTTGAAGCTCGAAATAATGATGTATCTCTTTATCGGAGCGTTGATATGGACGCTCTCAAAGATAGCAGTTCATTTGATTTCGCCACATTCCTCACTGACTTAACGTCAAAGCAACAGGCTACATTTGAGGCTGCTATCTCAATTGGTTACTATGATGAGACCACGAAAGTCACCACGGACGATGTGGCCGCGTCCCTTGGCATCCACCAATCAACCGCGTGGGAGCATTTGAAAAAGGCCGAAAACACTATTTTGACGACGGTGGGTCAGCAGTTGTTCTCTGAATCAACAATGCAAACGCACGATACTGAGTTTAACTCGGCTAAACAATAAGATGGACTCAGGAACATCTAAGGGACGTTTCTCTGATTCGAGATAAACTTCACCGATACTATTAGTTATATTATTTTAACTATATTGTAACTATACAGAGCTAAAAATGCCCTTCCTTAGTAGTCTTTACTTTGTTTAATATAATTACTTACATAAGATAATAAAATAAGAGATAGTAAGTCATGCCGGTGGAGCGAGATCAAGCAGCGAATCCCGCACATACCGGAGCGTGTGAATCTGGCTACAACCAGGGGCGTCGAGATGGAACGCACTCGGTGGTGAACTTCGACTGTACGTCTTCTGGACGCGTGGCTGGCCGATAGGTGGTTCGTTCAACGCATAAAGCACGTCATGAGCACTCTCGCGGTTCTTGACGATCCAGATAGCATCTTCAGGGTCGAACGCTGCCATCTTGTCATAGTCCTCGGGGACGGCCCTGCGAACGTCGTGGTTCACGCGTTCAGCTTCGACGACGACGCGAATCTCACCATCTTCGTCGAGCCCGGCAACGTCCAGTCGATGCCCATCTTCGAGTTCGTAGTACGGCACGACCGACGTGACTTCGGAATCAGGGTCGTCTGCGTACGCCGTTTCGACCAATTCGATGCCGGTCAAAACCATCATCCGGTGAAGGGTTGACTCTCCGAGGTCTCCAACGCCGTGACCATAGCCAACACCCTCTCGATACGCCACCTGAATCTCGCTACGACCGTCAGCCGTGACCGTATAGAGACGATGGGGGTGATCACAATCAATGGTGAGTAGACCGTCGTCGACGAGTTGCTGGACATCCTCAGACTCGATTCCTACGTACTCTCGCAATCGAAGCATGCTGTCCCACCGAATATCGTACGCCAGTGAATCGTACGCGCCTTGGTGGGCACTGTAGACCGCCTGGAGGAAACACAGTTGGCGGTCATCGTAGTCGCTCTCTGCGCGTTCGCGTGGTGTGAGCACGAGGTCGATCTCACAGACCGGTACGTCGTCGCGGTCGACCTGCGCGAGACTCGAACAGCACTCGATTCCGCGTCGGAGGCCGGCTATCGTCGGCGGATATCGGCTCTCACAGCCCGTACAGACGAGTCCATGAATCGCGGCATCGTATCGAACACACATCGGGAGGCATTTCGTGAACGGAAGTGCCGAGGTGACAGGGGCGTCACTGGTATCATCGTCGTCCACCTGCTGGTCGGTGGTCGGCACTGGTGTCTCGTGGTGAGATAATTGGGCTAACATGTCGATGCCGCTGTCGAGGCGCGTTCTGTCTGCGGTGGCAGCCACGAGCGCGTCGAACGCGAGTTTTTCTGTCTCGGTGAGTGGGTCGTCACCCTCGGGGTGACCTGGTGGGAGGGGTGCAGATTCAAGGACGAACGGCCGCGGTTCGGGCTCGCCGAACGGGGCTGGCAAGCTCGTGACCCACTGTCCCCGATGGAGTGCGCGCAGTCGATTACCGACTTCGCTCGGTGGCATGTCTGCAGTCGCCAGTCGGCGTTCGAGATCGCGGTCGACCGCGACGTTCCCCGTGACGATGGTCGAGACGTTGTTCAGAATCTCCGCGTAGGCTTCGTTGTCCGCGTTTCGAACCTGTGCTGGAAATTGCATCGCCAGCGTGATCGAGAGGCCGAAGCCACGCGAAAGCGCTAACAGCTCCGTCATCAGGCCGGACGACGCAACCTGGGCTGCCTCCTCGATGTAGAGATTGACGAGCGGGAGATCAGTCTGGGTAGCCCCACTGTGTCCCTGTCGCGACGTATGCTGGCGTTTTCGTCGCTGGAGTGCCGTCCACAGGTTCGAGAGTAAGACGAGCGTGAGCGCCTGCTTGCTGGCCGCACGAAGCCCACTCGTGTCGAGGATGACGACCGCGTTCTCGTCCAAGAGGTCGTAGAAATCGAAATGCGGGTCGGGCTGTTCGTCGTCCAATGGAGTATCAGCTGTCGGTTCATCGGGTGATGTTACCGATTCAGGAACGTGGTCGAACAACTGCGCGAGTCGGTCGTCGACCGGAATCTTCTCGATTCGATTTAGTACCCCTTGCATGATTTCGTCGAACGACCGCTTGCTGTTGGTGACAACACCACTGAGCAGGTCGGTCAGCGTGTCGTCCGTGACCGGTGGGGCATCGCGGGTGTCTGCCATCTGCTTTGCCGCGTGATGGAGGTCGCTGTGGGCGTATGCGTCAGCACCGTGCACCGGGTCGAACAACGCTTTGACGAGATACGTGATGATGTCAGGTGACCGGACGGCACGCTCGAAACGGTCGCGACCCATGACACCGATGAGGATCTCGATATAGTGGTCGGCCACGTTCTGGACAGCCCTCGACCGATCGATATCTGCGGCGAGCTGGGGTCGGATGTCAAAAAACGAGAGCGCGGGCAAGACGGCCGCACAGTCGAAATAGACGACGTCGTCGAGCGTGCCGTAGCGTTTGTAATGAGATCGCAGATACTCGATCGGCATCCCGTCGCCTTTCCCCTCCAAGAGGATGGATGGGCCGGGCGTCGCCGCGTGATTATCGAGTATTCCCGTACCCATGAGCACGGTCTTTCCGGAACCGGTCTTGCCGAAGATCGCACTATGGAGTGATTGCAGACCGGGAAGGAGGGAGATGCGTTGGTCGGTCGACGTGTTGTCCTGTGTGAGTACCGTCCCAAGGGTGAATCCCCCTGCGTCGTAGGTCGAGAGGAGCGACTGTGGTGGTGGAACGAGTGCCGCCCGCTCGCTCGGCGTGACGCTAAATGCTCGTTCTGCGTTCCCGGTGAGATGGGCACCATCGAGCGCACAGAAACTCGGCACTTCGGTCGGGTCGGCGACGATAACCGGACTCGTCGTCCCACCGCCAGGGAGACGGGTTCGAAGGCCCGTGGGGTCGTCGTAGAACTCAGCAGTGAGGAGATCTTCGAGCACGTCGGTTGCAGCAGTCGACCCGCGATGTGTATCGGTAGCTGGATGCGTCTCTGCCGTGAGTCGGTAATCTTGCCCATCGATGGCGGTCAGGGTCGTCGCCAGTGCTTCGACGGTCTGGGTCGTTTCGAACGGGTCGTCTGGAGCGACGGCGACCGCCCGGACGTTCAACTCGAAAGAATGGCGAGTGTCACGCGTATCGATGCTGTCGAGGCGACGCTGAATGCCCGCTGGTAATTCGAGAGCGGGTGTGTTCTTCGCTTCCCGTTGCGTTTCAGCAGGGACGAACAACTGTGTGATGAATTTCCCGAGCAGTGAGTCTTCACCCTTCCTGAGTTTCCGACGCCAGACGCCCGCTTCGGTCGTCCAGTCAGGTTTCGGTCGGAGAAGGACTTGGAAAACGACGGGAACGGACGTCGTCGCGAGCGTTTCCGTAATCGCGGCGAGTGGCGGTCTGGCATCGTCATCGGTGAGGGAATCAAAGGGTGTGAGTGCCGTTTGCCAGTCGTTACGTCGGTCGCCTGTCCCAGCGAATTCGACGGCGGCAACGTGTGGCTCACCGGTCGCTGGCGTATCCGAATCGGTGGCGACGCCCAGCGTGGACGCGAGCGAGAGCGTATCGCGGTCGAGTTCGTAGGAGTCGGGAAACAGAGTTCGAAGTGTGCTCTCCAGGCCGTTCAGTGTGATGCGGTCGTCCGAGTCACTGTCAGCGCTCGCCGGTAGGCCGACACTGTATTCGAGTGTCCCGTCGGGTCTGGCGACGAGTAACCATTCGACGGTCTGCGGAACTGGGTCCGCACGAGAGAGCAGTTGGCGTGTGAGCGAGCGGTCATCGCCCTCGGTCACACTGTGCAGTCGTCGAAACTGGGCCGTGAGTGCTTCGATGGCGAGTGGGTCTGTCGTCGGGTGGATTCGGAGAACGGTGCGAGTGGCCACGGTGTTCTTGGAGGTTGAGGCCATGCGTGTGGATACCACACGTGGGAACCATCGATACATAGCTTCCTCTGTAATCTCGGTGGAAATTGTGGCACTGCAAGGAGTCAGCGTGTTATTGATAATGAATGGCGTCGCGATGTCGAGTGTCAGTTGCTCCAGGAGTTGGTTTGTCTGATGTTTACTGACGGGACGCCCGCTCGCCGTCTTTGTCGACCGTGCCGTCGTTCGCACTCTCCCGGAACGCCAGCGGGTTAGTCAGTCGAGTCAACAAGTTGATGACAATCACTGGATTCGTTTATTGTGGATTGATGCCTCCAACCAGACAGTTCATAAACACCAGAATCACCTAAACGAGTCAAGTTTGGCGATGATTTGAGCGTACAGATTCGGCGCACAGTACCACCCAAAATCAAGCATGGTCTCGATCGTTCCGCGTGCTTCGTCTACGGTAATCGCGTCCTGCTTGACGAGCGATAAAAGGAGATATGCTGTTCCGCGGGTTTGGATTTCCTCCGTGGCAGCGACATCACGGCCATACTGCTCATCCATCACTGCAATGGCGTCACGCTCTGCTGCGAGGACGAGCACGTCGATGTCTGCCTCGCTCAGATTCGGATTTTGTCGAAGCCTGTTAGAGATGGGTGTTTCGTCTACCGGTACTACCTCAAATGTCCCAGCATCGACCTGTCGTTCAATCCGACGTGCATCGGGATAGTCGTGGTCGAGACCCGCCGTAACCACCTCATCATAGACAGCTTCCGGAATGAATCGAGGCGCTTCCAGAGCGCTCAGATGTGTGAGTGCATCTGCTTTGCCGAGGTATATCAGTGGCGTTGCATCGAAGACCCACATCAGAGATCCTCGAGGTCGGCTTCGAGGTGGTCTCCTGCGACCCACGTCACGTCACGGTCTTTGAGGAACTGTGCGAAGTCCCAGACGCTCATCTCGGCGCGTTCAGCGGCTTTCGTAAACGTCACGTCACCCATTTTGAACTGCTCGAGCGCCCGTTCGCGCCGCCACTCTTCAAGCCCTTCAGCGAGTAATTTTCGGACAGCAGTGCTTCGGTCAAGTTTCTCGTCTTCGAGATAGGTTTCCAGTTCTGCTTCAAGCTCATCCGGCACGCGCGCTGAAATCGTCCCCATGGTGTTTACTATGTATTTATCGTATACAACTGTTCGGGTGATAGTGACAAAGAGACTTCCGAGGGTCTCACCCTGCCAAAGAAGTGGACGGCAACACTAGTTCGGCTCGTGTTCGCTGACGGGACGCCTGCTCGCCACTCTTCGGCTGGGCCGTCGTTCGTATCCTCTTGGACGAGTCGCTCGTGCTGCAGGCCACGATCGGCGATCATACTCGGCTGGGGCACCTTGACGTCCAGCGCAAATCTCCGTCTTATAGTTTTTCGAAGGTTGGTAACGAATCGTGAGAACCGCTACCCTGAAAGACTGGGAAGACGTCACCCGTATTCTGTCCACACGTCACCCATTCGCTGGTAAATCCACGGTACAACTTCTTGGGAAATCACTGCTGTAAGATTCGGTGGGTAGGTCCGATCGACACCGTCTTCGTGTTTTGCATCAGGTGGCGTGTGGAAATGGTCTCGAGAATAATCACCGCTTGCATGCCGGTCCCATCGGCACATCCACTGCTCGCCATGATGATCTTCGAGGTATGTGATATGGAAGTCACCATTGGTGTATGATTGGACTTCGAGATACACGTCTGAAACGTACTCGCGTGGATAGTGCTGCTGCACGAGCGATACGACGACCGAATCCGGTCTATTTGACGGGAAGACAGAAATCGTCTCGATCCACTCTTCGGAACTGAGAAGGGATGCAAGCTCGCGTAACAATTCACGACGAGGGGTTCGTTTTGTCTCGCCGTACTCCACGACTAGACGACTCCCTCATCCGTAGCATTATCTTGGTTGGCCCGACGAAGATAGCGGATCTCTTCTCTCACTGCGTTCCAATTGTCCAAGTCTAACCAGACTTGTTCCGGATCCCCGAATTCAGCGTACTCTAACGGGTCGATGTCATCCGGTTTCGAGACATCGTACGTCTCTTTATACTCTTCATTTTCGGCGAGCAGATTTCCAAGTCGCTCTTTGTACTCTTGTTCGCTCAGTTCCGATAATCGATTGAGGCGTCTCCATTCGAAGTACGCTTCGTTCCGGTTGAATGTCGCAGGATTCTCCGTTACCTGCGTCAATAGACCGATTTCGACGAGCCGCTTGAGATGTCGGCGTGCGGCATTCTTTGAACAATCGGCACGCTCAGCAACATCTGCCACTCGGGTTGGGTCGGTCAACTCGAGTGCGATTCGGTATACCCGTTCATCGGCTGGCGCGTTCTGCAGCCTGTCGACGAGTCCTTCGGAAAAATCCGATTCGGGTGGGCCATGTTCGTCGTCCTCGGTGTTCATACGCACAAATACGAGTAGATACGCAATATAACTATCGACGACGCATTAGATTCACCTGAGCATCGAACGTGTGACGCTGCTGAAATTCGCATAGAAGGAGAGAATACGTGGGTTAAGACAGCGGCTACTGACGACCCGTGTCCAGAGTATACCAGAGCACAGCACGCTCGGTGTGGGTTGTCGCGGTTGGTTTCTCATTGTTTGCTGGGTGTTCGCTAACGGGACGCCCGCTCGCCGTCCTGTACGGCCGGGTCGTCGTTCGTGCCCTCCCGGAACGCCAGCGGGTTAGTCAGTCGGTTCCTGCGCGCCGCGGGTGCTCGGAACTCCCCTCATTCGTTCGGCGACGGACTAACTCCGCTGGCCACTCGACCCGGCCGGGACGGCGCGCGTGCTCGTTTGTGTAACGGCCGATAGCGCGCGCTCGCGAAGGCGCAAGCGAGCGCGCGCAGGAGACGGGCAGTCGGTGCAGAGATGGAACTCGTGTAGTGGCGAGTGTTGGAAAAGACGCGGTAGTGGACGCGCCTTCGGAGTTGGAACTCCAATGAGTAGTAAACGCACTATCGGACAAGTAGTTTCGGTCGATGAACAGGCATTCGAACAGGAAGACGAGGAGCGATTCGAGGTCGTCGAAGAAGAACTCGAGCTGCGGCCGTCGGTCGAGCAGACGATTCAGGCGAAGGTCGATACGAATCATCCCGATGGAGTCGGACGGGGACTGACGTTGGCGGCAGAAGAGCGGTTGGTAGCACGAGAGATGGAAATCAAACGAACACGGGAGCGGTGGGACCGGTCGCAGGATTCGAATCGGGAAGCGGAGTGTCAGACGGTGGTAGCACAGGGGAGCAGAATGCGGCATCGTGAGTTCCAGAAGCGAGCGGCGAGTGTTGATGCGTGGTGTGACCCGGAGCACCGAGATCCCCGTGAGGAGTTGACACAGGAGCAATTGGGGGCGGTGAACAAGCAGGCAATGCGGTTGGAAGAAAAACTCGACGGCTGGTCGCGGGCGGCGATCAGTCGGCGGTTGGCCGAGCGAGTCGTGGATGGAACGGGGATGATGAGCGCGGTCGTGGGGGTGTACGAGGAGTTACGGACGGCACCCGGACAGGTGATTCCGATCGCGGACGTGCAAGATGTGAATCGGAAGGAGGTGAGCATCCAGGGCGTCGTGAAAACGCTGTGGACGTCCGTGCATCCGAAAATCCAGCAGGTTGGGCTACTGGAGGATGAGACTGGGACGATCAAGTTCACCGTGTGGCGAGCATCGCGGAAAACGAAAGTGTTGGAAGGAGAAAACGTTCAGTTGCGGTCGGTCGCAAAGAACTGGTACGAGGGACGCGTCTCAGTGGCGGTGACCGGGTGGAGCACCATCTCTTCCCCCGACCGCGATCGGTGGTGGGAGTAGTCGGTTGACGCGGTCTTCCCTTTACTATTCCCCAGACCTGCCCTGACCCCACTCCTCACCCTCCGCTCCGTACTTGCGACGCTGCCCGCAGCCATGACATAGAAATCCGGGTCGAGAAGTCACGAACTTTCCATCGTCGGAAGTCGAGATGCAATCGTTTGTCTATCCCAGCACAAACATTTCCGCAATAGTCAACTCTATGACAAAGTAGGGAATACTCATCAAATAATCAGTTTACAAACAATAAAAGCAAGACATATTTAACAACTGATAGTATGTCCTCAAAGATATGGAATATATCCCCGCCACGTCCGTCACGGAATCCGACTCCGGTGGCGAAGCGGAACTGGAGGTATGGGAACGATTGAAGCAGGTGTTCGACCGGAATGAACGTGGCGTCCTTTATCATCAGTATCCAATCATTGAGAAGGGTGGCAATCGCTTCGACCGAAAACCGGACTTCGTTCTACTCCATGAAGAACTCGGCCTGCTCATCATCGAGTGTAAAGGGTATCTGATCGACCACATTGCATCCATCGAAGGCGAAACGTGGTACCTTCAGAATATCAACCAAAAACGAGCCGCACCACTCGAGCAGGCTCGCGATCAAGGATTTCACCTGACGTCGTTCTTCCAGCGGGAATCAATCCTTCGCAACGACCGCGGACAGGTCAAGATTCCAATGAACGTGTTCGTCGCACTGCCGAACATCAGTCGTGACGAGTGGGAACGTCGTGGATTCAGCGGGCCATCCGAGCCCCGTGTCATCCTTAGCGACGACATGACGCCTGTTGCCCTTCGTACACAGCTCGAGAACGTACTGACGTTCGACCCACTTTCCAACGAGGAATACGAAGCCGCCCGTGACGTGTTGAGTTGTGGCCAGCCGATCAGCGGAAAGCACGGATCGCCGCCCGCGAGCCCGACGACACGTACCGAGCACTACGAGACCGTTGCCAAGGGGCTCGAAGGTCTCGACGTCACTCAACAAGAGATTGGAATGCGAATCCCGAATGGCCCACAGCAGATTCGCGAAATCGCCGGATCCGGGAAGTCAGTCCTCGTCGCGATGAAGGCGGCCCGTATGCTTTCGGAGGACAACGACTGGCGTATCGCACTCACATTCAGCACGAAAAGCCTGTACGACCACATCACCAGCCTTGTCGAACGCTATTACGAGCACTTTACGAGCGAATCGTTCGATAACGTTGCAGACGACATCGACATCATCCACGGCTGGGGTGGAAACAAGACTGGGGCAGGCGTCTACAAACGCGTTGCTGACGCGACGCTAGAGGTCGAGGCCCTTGACGTCGGAGAAGCACGCGATCGCTTCGGCTGGAACACCGATCTGCAGGAGGCAGTCGCGACAGAGGTTCTGGAGACAGGAAACGTCCCGACCATGTGGGACGCGATCCTCATCGACGAGGCGCAGGATTTCGGCCCACAGTTCTTCAATCTGTGTCTGGAAGCCCTTGACGAAAACGACCGACTCATCTGGGCGTACGACGAGGCCCAGGACTTGGGGAGTCTTACTGCCCCGAGTCCGACAAACATCTTCGGCACTGACGAGGACGGCACCCCGCGTGTCGACATGAGTGGGTCGTACGAAGATGGAATCCAGAAGAGCCACATCATGCGGAAAGCCTATCGCGCACCGCGTGAAGTGTTGATGACCGCTCACGCACTCGGAATGGGATTGAAGCGCGAAGAGGGCCCATTACAGGCGATCACTCGACAGGACGGCTGGGACAATCTGGGCTACGAGGTGGACGGTGATTTCCGAAAGACAGGCAGCCAGGCGACTCTGACTCGTCCGCTGGCGAACTCACCACACCCATTGCAAGACTATCCGAACGCTGCACCGTTCGTCCAGAGTGAACGCTTCGACCGAAAATCCAATGAGATTGAATGGGTCGCCGAACAGATCGCCGACGACGTTCACGAACACGGGCTCAATCCAGAGCAAGTGCTGGTCGTCCTTCGCGGGAAGAAGGCGAAAGGACATGGTCATTACATGCTCCGTGAGGAACTCCAAGCACACGGCATCGACCTCAACTGCGTGTGGAATGACGATAACAAAGAGTTCGCACGACCCGGCAAAGTGACTGCCTCACGTATTCAGCGGGCAAAGGGGAACGAAGCTGCCTCCGTCTACGTTGTCGGCCTCGAGGCAGTCGTCGATGAATCGTACAAGGGCGACCCAGTTCGACGGCGTAACGAAGCGTTCATCGCCGCCAGTCGGTCGCGTGCCTGGTGTACGATTACTGGAATCGAAGAGGGTGCAGAAATTTTAGACGAACTTGAGCGAGTTCTTGGTGACGTTCGAAAAGCAACCCCCTCGATTACGTTCGAGGTGCCGGATACACGAAACCTCGATAACGAACTTGAGACAGATACAGAAAATCTCAAAGACACACATCTTGCGGATTTCGTGTGACTCTTTGACTTGAAAATTTCTATTGATAACTTCCGACTACGGACTGGCCACCATTCAAGTCCGAGAAATGACCGAACGATCACCGCTTGCAAACAAACCAGGTCGATGACTTCCGAAACAAACGACATAATTGATGTAGCCCAACTCGGTTTCCTACACTACCAGATACTCCAGTGAGGCAGTCGCTGGTTCGTGAGTTCTTCTACTAAGATGTAGATTTGCGATTTATCAATGAACGACACAGACGATATTTGACCGTCCGCCGAAGAGGTACTGTATGCGCGGTCAACGGTTACTCGTCACTTTCGTTCTCGCATTCCTCGTCATCATCGCCGGCTGTGCAGGTGGCGGGCCAAATGGACCTGATGGGTCGACGACGACGGTGACGAACACGACTGCGACTCAAACCCCATCGTCCACAGCATCATCCACAACAACTGAACGAGTCGGTTCAGTCGAGGTGCATTTCATTAACGTCGGGCAGTCTACCAGTACACTCCTTGTCTCGCCGAGTGGAGAAACGATGCTCGTCGATTCTGGTGATTGGCGGAACGATGGTGAACACGTCCTTCAGTATCTCCGTCAACACGATATTACCCGTATCGACCATCTCGTTACATCACACGCAGACGCCGACCACATCGGCGGCCACGCGGCCGTGATCGACTACTACGAAACCAAGGCAAACGGGATCGGGGCCGTGTACGACCCCGGTATCGCCTCCAGTTCTGAAACCTATCAGAGATACTTAGATACCGTTGAGAAACACGATGTGACGTTGTACAAAACGCTCGCGGGAGACCAGATCAACTTCGGTAGCGTCGACGTGACGGTTCTCGGCCCACCGAAACAGTATCTCGCGAACAAGGAGCGAAACGACAACAGTATCGTCCTCAAGGTGACCTATGGAAAGACGAGTCTTCTCCTTCCGGGGGATGCTGCACAGCAAGAAGAGGAGTATCTGGTCGAACGGTATGGGTCAACACTCGACGCAACAGTGCTTTCGGCAGGTCACCACGGGAGCAAGTCCAGCACTGGTAACGCGTTACTCGACAGGGTCGAACCACGAATAGCAGTGATTTCGAGCGCCTACAACTCGCAGTATGGGCATCCAGACGAGGAGACGCTCGAACGCTTTGCAGCGCACAACGTGCAAACCTACTGGACTGCTGTCCACGGGAATATCGTGCTCGTAAGCGATGGACAAGACGTTACCGTCAAGACACAATCGGACGCGCCGACCGACCCACTCTCGCTTCGGGATGCACCGCCAGTCGAGCCGGGTTCGACCAAGCCCGTGGCTCCTCGAACGACGATCGGCACGAAGACGACCAGGGACACAGAGGAAACGACACGGGCCACGACAACCCACTCACAGCAATCGCCCTCGTTTCGACTCAGTACCATTCACGCCGATGCCAGCGGCAACGACAACGAGAATCTCAATGACGAGTACCTCGTATTCGAGAACACAGGAACGCAGACGCTCGACCTCACAGGTTGGACCCTCAAAGACGAGGCTGGTCACAGCTACACCATTCCAAAGGGAGTCACGCTCGCACCGGGTGATCAGGTCAAGATACGTACGGGAAGTGGAACAGATACTGCTACAGACCTCTACTGGAACTCGAACCAGGCGGTCTGGAACAACGGTGGCGACACCGTCATCGTCTTGGACGATGCTGGTGAAACGATACTTCGGGAGACATACTAATGGCCGACGAGTGCTCTGAATCTGCGCAGACGTACACTGCTGTGCTTGATCGGTTCGAAGGCGATCTTGCCGTTCTGTTGCTAGAATCGGATGGCGAGACTGTCGACGAACTCATCATGGATCAGGATGAACTCCCCGAATCGGGACGGCACCAGGATGCAATCTTCACCATCACGATCGACGAGGAGACGGTCGAGAAGATACAGTACAGACCAACCGAGACCGAGGACCGTACAACAGACGCTCAAAAGCGGTTCGACCGCCTCGCGCGTCGGCCATCGAATGACGACGAAGATTCGTAAGGCGACTCAATGACATCCTCCTTGCCGTGAACGGCGAGGTTTCCCCATCCTCGCTCGGGGTCGCCCCGGCCATCGCACCCCGCAAAACTGGTGCGTGGAACCCGGTTTGTCCGACGGGGGCAAATCCACCACCCGCTTGCACGGGGTGTCTCGGTTCGTGCGCAGTACGTGAGTCCCGCGAGGGATGTGGCGTATTCGGCGTCCCGAAGGACGCGGTATCTCCTTGCACAGTGCATCTTCGTTCCCACGAAGGGGTCGGGGGAGGCCCCCGGACGCCGATTTCTCCGCGTCCGGGCACAGGTCGTGCCATCGACCGGCGTCACCTCCCTGCCACGATGGTGACGCTCACATGGACGAGGTTCGCATTTTGATTACTGTGTTTCCACAGCCTCGTGACGCCCTTGCGGGAACGATATGGTAGCCTTCGTCGTATGGGCGGACATCAATCCAACCGCCAACTTTTGCCCGGTGAGTTACCGGAAAGACGACCCCTGCGGACTTAACCGCGTAGTTCGGACTGAAAGTGGTCGGATTCACGCCCGGCCGGGAGGCCGGGGCTCTCTCCTTGCTACAGGTAACCAGTCATCGGGAGGGTGTCATAGAAGAGTTCTCACACCGTGATCACGGTACTTCCCGGATTGTCTCCACGTTCGTAGTTGGTGATGGCGACGACGAGGCGAAGACACAGCGCGAGGAACACTTGTGCACGTG